>CALURS010000079.1 GCA_944323215.1 Candidatus Gastranaerophilales bacterium
TGGATTGCAGCACCTACCGCAACGACTTCATCAGGGTTAACAGATTGGTTAGGTTCTTTACCTGTGTACTCTTTTATCAGATGTTGAACTGCAGGAATACGAGTTGAACCACCAACAAGTACCACTTCATCTATATCATTTTTTGTTAAACCTGCATCTGATAAAGCTTGCTCAACCGGTTTTTTACATCTGTCTAACAAGTCTCTTGAAAGTTCTTCAAATTTTGCTCTCGTAAGAGTCATTTCCAAATGTTTTGGACCGTTTGCATCGGCTGTAATATACATTAAGCTTATTGGAGTTTCAACAATTGTTGATAATTCACATTTTGCTTTTTCTGCAGCTTCTTTAATACGTTGCATTGCTTGTTTATCTGTTGTTAAATCAATGCCGGTATCTTTTTTAAATTCTGAAGTAATCCAATCCATAATCTTTTGGTCGAAGTCATCACCACCTAAGTGCGTATCACCTGATGTTGAGAGAACTTCGTGAACACCATCACCGATTTCAAGAATTGATACATCGAATGTACCACCACCTAAGTCAAATACCAAAACTTTTTCAGGTTTATCCTTTTCAAGACCATAAGCAAGAGCCGCCGCAGTCGGTTCGTTTACTATACGCAGAACGTCTAAACCAGCAATTTTACCTGCATCTTTTGTTGCTTGTCTTTGGGCATCATTAAAATATGCTGGTACAGTAATTACTGCAGATGTTACCTTTTCTCCAAGATATGCACTTGCATCATCTGCAAGTTTTCTTAAAATCATTGCTGAAATTTCTTGAGGAGTATAATCTTTTCCATCAATATTCTTTTTATAATCTTCACCCATATGACGTTTAATTGATGCAATTGTCTTATCAGGGTTTACTATTGCTTGACGTTTTGCTAATTGACCGACTAATCTTTCACCATTCTTAGTAAAGCCAACAATTGAAGGGGTTGTTCTTGTTCCTTCTGCGTTTGCTATTACAGTCGGATGACCTCCTTCCATTACAGCTACTACTGAGTTCGTCGTTCCTAAGTCAATACCAATTGTTTTTGCCATTTTAATATCTCCTTTTCTATAATTTTTTTTAATTAGTTGTTTACTTTAACTACATTATTATTAAATCACTTTTTTTCAAGAAACATTAAAAAATAAACAAAAAATTAATATTTTAACTTTTTATGCCAAGTAATCCAGAATAGCACCACCGATTTCTTCGTTTGCATCAAAATATTCATTATTACTTTCCTTAATTGAATTTCTTATAAGCATCGCAAATAATGGACCAAAAGCATCGGGGATTTTGGTTTTTCTGTATATTCCCGCCAAAAAAGTTTGAATATTTGGAGAATTAGTATTGTTATATTTTGAGAGTGTAGGATAAAGCTTTTCAATTCCTTTTACGCCATTATCCAGCATTCTGTCAAGGATGTATAAGTTTTCAAGAATTTCTTTTTCATCATTTGACGATTTTAAGTTTTTTTCTATTTCCGGAAGGGCGGATTCCTTTTTATTTATTATTGGTATCAGTTTTTCTGTATCAAACTGACAATAATTTGTAGTTTTATTAGGTAATATTACTGTTCCGTACATAATCACTCCTATGAATATACAAAAGGCGGTCCATTTTTTATTTCAAATAAAATATTATCAGCCATGACCTTTAACTCATCATTAGACTTACCATTAAGTTTTTGTCTGTAAAACTCATTGCAAAGAGGGTTTATAGCAGCATCCTTTTTCGCTTTAAAGTTCCGTAGTTCTGTTGATACAAGTCGTTGTTGTAAATTTAGTTCTATCTGCGCATTATATTTCTTCACTTGGATGTCTTTTATTGCTTCAAAAACACTTTTACCAATATACGAAAGTGCGCTTATGCTGCTTATACCAATAAATAAATTCCTAAATTGTTTGTTATCACTGTTCATCAACCAATCATAAAAAAATGACAAATAATCGTTAACATGGGAAAAATATGTTATTTTATTTCTACCAGAACCTCCCATAACTTGATTGGCTTGCTCAATTGGTACGGTTATATTTTCTATTAATTTATCTGTTAATTCTTTTTGCTCGTTAATTGGTAGATTTATTTTTTTTATGGTTGATTTTATATAGTTTTCATCAGCCCATATTGTTTCCAATAATTTTTCAATATATTTAATTTTTTCATTGTTAACAGGTTTTTCTTGGTTAATTTCGTTTATTGTTTTTTCAATTTCTGCTTTTACTGTATTAATATTTGTTTTTAGAGTTTGTGCATTCTTTCTTAAATTTTTCATTGCAAAAAATCCTAGACTAAAAATACCAAGAATTGTTCCTACACTTGCAAGTATATATTTTAAATTATTATTCTTTTCGTCATTACTTGATTTAAAATTTATATTTCCGGTACTTGAAACATCTTTTTGCATGTTACTTCCGATATCTAAAGAAAATTGTCTTGCTTTTTGTGACAACAGACTTCTTATGATTTGGATTTTCCCCTCAAAACATTGTGCTTCTACCTTAACCAAATTTTCTTGCAGATTTTTTTGTATATCTGCTTCCTTTTTTCTAATCCAAATATCTTTGCAGCCATCAATAAAAATTTTACCCATAAAAGCCATAGAACTTAGTGCTATTACCCCTGAGCAAGCCTGTATAGTCTTTTTATTTGGTGAATGTAACATACTGTATATACTTTGATGTAACTCATTATTAATACAGTGGTTTCTGGTAAGCCCCGGCAAATGCTCTTTATCTGGCTTTGATATATGAGAAACAAACTTTGAGCCTAAAAAAATACTTCCCATTACTCCTAATGCTCCCAAGCATAGTGGTATAATACCATTTTTATCTTGTTCATCTTTCTCGTACAACTTTTCAGGCATTTTTGACTGATTTGATATTACAAGAGTATCATAAGTTTCATCTAGGGTAATATCTTTTATAAAATTATTAACAACTACACCTTCCATTAATGAAGATTGATTTTTCTTTTGAGTATTAGTCATATTCCGCTGTGTCATGCGGGTTTCTATGTCTTGTTGTAACTTCATGATGCTTTGTGCCTATCTTTTTTAAGTTTTTTTACATATTTTTTTAAATTAAATATTTTCTTTTCTTCATGTAATTCCTTTTTTGTATCTTTTTCGTTATTTGGTTTAAATATTTCAAATAATTTGAATAATTTGTTTTTAGCTTCTATAATAAATTCTTTAATCTTTTGATGAGCCTTTTTAAGCCCTTCTATCATTTCGCCAATCATTGATGCAATTTTTTCAGCTAAATTTATTACTTTTGAAAAAGTTGATTGAATAATTTGTAGTGGTTTGATTACTAAAAGATTTAGCGGTACGGAGATAATATTTCCTAAAGGTAAGTTGCTAACTATTTGAGACATCATTTCCAACCTCTTAATCAAATGTCCCATCTTATCATTAAGCATTTGAAGCTGTAGGGTGAGAAGTTTGAAATTTATTCTTTGTTTTTCTGATGCACGTCTTTGTGCCTTGAGAAAGTATCCTATAGCCTCACATTGGTTCCAGCTCATCATCTGTGGTGGCGTTGATTTAAAGCTTATTTCAGTTCTTTTGCTAGCACCACCCCCCATATTAGAACATATAGGGCAAGCTGAAGGCGGCAATCCATGAGGACATAACCCCGCTTTAGGCGGCATAGCAGAAGTAATAGTATTATTCACTTCCACTTCCTCTATTATTTAATATCCTTGAATAACGCTTTAATCCGAAACGTTATTAATACAGAGCATTCCGGCTTTTACGGCTGCGGCACAGCTGAAGATATTCACTTCATTTCCTCTGTATTGATATTAAAATAATTAGAAAATCTTGTCAATAAATTATCCCAATAAAGAACTATAGTTTGCATTTAGTTGCGATATGATCGTTTCCATATTTGCAAACTTTGACTCTAACCTTGCCTGATATGTATCAACAGATTCTTGTTTCTTTGTTATTTTACTTTGCATATTAGATACTTCTGTTTTTAAGGATGATTCTTTTGTTGTAAAATACCCACCCGAATATAACGTATTATCAACAGTTGTTTTAAGTTGTTTGAATATACCATTTGAACCAATAAGCAACTCTTTAACAGAATCTGAATTATTTGCTAATACTTCTTTTAATTTATCTTCATCTATAGTTAATGATACTGTATCACTCGCCATTGAGCTGCTTGCGGCTTCAGTACTAATACCGATTTGTGATAATAATGTAAATGCACTATCAATATCAACTGCTGAATTCATTGTGCTTCTCAAAGTTGAATAAACAGATTCTAAAGTTGTTTCTCCGTGCAAATCTCCTCCTATATCAGTAACTTTGTCTATTTCTGACATAAGAGTATTATAAGAATCTACGATATCAGTAAGCACTTCTGTTAACTTTTCTGTATCTTGCTCAATAGTTAACGTAGTAGAGCCTGTCTCTGAAGTATTGACTGATTTTAAATTTAACGTTAAACCGGTTATCCTTGATATATCAGCGGTAACAGTATTAGAAGTTGATGTAACATCTGTTCCGTTAATATTAACTATTGCATTGTCACCCAAATCCTGAGCTGCCGTAATCAACTTAGTAGATGTAATATTATTACTGCTATCTCTTTCAGTAATTGTTAACCCCATAACATCCGTAAAATTACTTGTTCCTGACTCAATATTAATGTACGAAGAACCTTCAACAGAAGACTTTAATACAAGTTTACCGTTAGCTGCATCCCAAGATGCAAAAACTCCGGAATCAGGATCATTATTTATTTGAGAAATAATATTATCAAGGGTAGTATTGGAATCAATAGTAAATGTAGCATTCCCAATAGTAAATGTACCTTCTGTTATCTGAGAGGTAAAACCAGCATTCGCATCTGTCAATAGGGTAGAACCATTAACCTTATAAACTGATGATGCTGATTGATAAGTACCTTCCTCTGTTAATTCCAAACCGAGTAATGAAACTATATTAGACGTATCTGTGTTTGTACCTATTCTTAATTCATCCTGCGGGTCTGTAGCTGATATAGTTAGGATTCCTGTATCCTCATCAATATTGAGAGAGGCACCAGCAGCACTTAATCTTGATTCCAAATTTGCTACAGTATCATTTTCATCAATATTAATAGTTGTTTTTACACCATCTACATATACTGTAAATGATCCTGCTTCAATTCCTAAATCAGATAATCTAGTATTTCTATCAGCAACCTCACTTGCTGCTTCTACAGATTGTGCAGTGGTATTTGTTGCAAGTTGTTTTACCGTGATATCATATGTGTCACGAATTGCATCGGTGGTAACAGTCGCTGTAAATACTTGATCATTACTTGATGTTGCTATATTAGACGCAAATATATCTGATGTCGAACTGTACATCGAATCAGTTAAGGCCTGCAATGCAGACTGAAAATTTGTAAAAGAAGTTTTTAAATTTGAAAGCGTTGTTTGACTTTGTTGTATAGATGATAATTGATTCTGTAATGATGTTACGCCTAATTGTTTAACTGAAACAAGTGCGCTTACCCAAGAATCAGTATCCAAACCGCTTGCTAATCCGCTAAAAGATATCGTCATAATTTCATCCTTTGCTTATTCTTCCATGTATATAAATTATATTCCACGTTTTTTTAATTTTCAACCATATAAATGACCTAATTATTAAGTTTTGTAAACACGAATTTTTTCATAAAAATGAACTTTTATATTTTTATTTCGTTATGAGATTGTCAAAAGAAAAGAAAGGGTATAGAAATATGACAGAAGAAGAAAAAAAAGACGTTTATGAAATTAAAAAAAGTTTTGTAAAACAATTTCTGGTTATTGTTTGCGGCTCTTTTATCGGGTGTTTAATTGCATTGTTATTAATGGCTCAGATATTAAAACCCAAATGTCCACCAATGAGATTTCACCATCCAGGGATGATGCCTCCACCGATTTCTCATTGCCATTGTCCGAAAGCAAGACCTGATTTTGGACCACCACCGGCAATAAAGGAGCATCAGAAGCTTAAACATCACCAAGTGAAACCAATTGAAAAAAGAATGGTACCACAGGATGTAAAACCGCTCCCTCCTGTACAAAGATAATAAAAAAGGTATAGAACAATTGTTCTATACCTTTTTTAATTATTTTAAACAACTAAGTTATTCTTGGAATTCTTTTTTCTCAACGTCCTCTGAACTTTCATTTGAAGGAACAGCATCTGGTGATTTTTCTTTACTGTCATCTTCATCAGTTTTCTCTGGAGTTTCATCATTAGTAGGCTCTTGCATTTCTTTTCCTTCATTATTATTTTCTTCAGAATTTTCTCCTTCACCTTCTAATTCCTCTGATTCTTCTGATTCCGTCTCTTCCTCATCATCTGCAAGTTTAATTCCTTTTAGAAGAGCATCTTTTTTGATGGCTTCTTCAATTTCTTTTTCGTCCTTTGCTCTTATTACAGGAATTGACAACATTAATGCAACTTGATCTCCCTCTTGTTCAAAATTAAGTTCAAGTAACTCTTTATCTAGTTCAACATATTTGGATAAAAGGTCTATCAACTCTCCACGCATTTGTTCAAGAATTTTAGGAGTAAGATTTGTTCTATCTTGCATAAGAACAAGCTTCAAACGGCTTCTTGCAACATCTTTTACGTTGCTTTCTGTATTTTCCTGTGGTTTAAAGAAGCTGAAAACCTTGTTATAAAAGTCGGTAAAAAAACTCATCTCTCTACTCCCTCTTATATCTTCGCCTTAATTTCTTTTATCTTTTTTTCAAAGAAATCTTTTATTTTGCCAATAATATTTTTGTCTTCTTCAAGATTTAAGAATTCAACTTCTTCACCCATAATTCGCCTTGCTACATTTCTGTATGCTTGACCTGCAAGGGATTTTTCATCATTAACAATAGGATCTCCTTTATTTGTTGATGATATAATTCCTGTATCTTCAGGGATTATACCAATCAATTCACACGCAAGAAGCTCAACAACATCTTCAACGCTCATCATATCATTTGTTGCAATAAGGTTTGGTCTAACTCTATTTAACAACAATTTGTATGATACAATTTCTTCTCTTGCTGCCAGTAAGCCTATTATCCTGTCAGCATCTCTTATTGCTGACATTTCAGGAGTCGTTACTACAATTGCCTCTGAAGCACCTGCAATTGCATTTTGAAATCCTTGCTCTATACCAGCAGGACAATCAACTAAGATGAAATCATTATCTTTTTTTAACGTTTCACAAATATCCTTTAGTTGTTGTTCTGTAACAGCTGATTTATCTCTTGTTTGAGCAGCCGCAAGTAATGAAAGATTTGGGTTCTTTTTATCTTTTACCAAGGCTTGTTTTAGCTTGCAACGTTCTTCTACTACATCGACTATTGTATATACTATTCTATTTTCTAAGCCAAGCAAAAGGTCAAGATTTCTTAAACCTATATCTGTATCTATAAGCACGACTTTGTTTCCTGCTTTTGCTAATGCAGTACCAATGTTTGCGCTAGTCGTAGTTTTCCCTACGCCCCCTTTACCAGAGGTAATTACAATAACTCGACCACTCATTCGTCTCTCCTTAGTTTTTTATATATTACTATACTGTTATTTTCCAATACTGCTACTTCAGGCGTAAACTCATTTGATTTTTGCACAAACGGAACGTTATATGTATCATTTCTTCGCGCATACAAACCTGCTATCCGTAACTGAATGGCATTTAATTTTAACGCCCTTACCTTTGCATTTATATTACCCTGTGCACCGGCGTGAGCGATACCGCCCAATATTCCCCATACTGTTATATCACCTTTCGCAATAATTTCACTACCTGGGTGCGCATCACCTACGATAAATATATTTCCATCATAGCTTATTGTTTGCCCTGAACGAAGGGTTCTATTCAAATATAAGGTAGGTAACGATTCAGGATTTTCATCATCTTTCTTTTGATCTTCTGATAGAATTCCCGTTGTATCCATCATTACGTATTTACTTTCACCATTTAGTATCAGCCCCCCGGCCTCTGCTACTTCACTAAAATCTGAAATAGGGGTTAATTGTATTGAATTATCACTTGAAGAAGATTTTTCTTCATCAATTGATGATACTATTCCTAATACAGTATCTATTTCTTCAGGAGTCGCAACCTGCTCCGGTTCTACTTCTATTTCGTT
>CALURS010000080.1 GCA_944323215.1 Candidatus Gastranaerophilales bacterium
ATATGAAATGCAAAAGAAAGGTATATTGCAATATTGGGACCCAAGCTGGTGTGTAAGCTTCAAGCGTAATTGCTTACAAAAATTCCCAATGTGCTATTTCAAGGAAGCAAATGAACCGATAAACGCAAAAATCTTAATCTTCCACGGGCGACCAACGCCACAGCAAGCCTTAGAAGGCTTCTGCGGTAAAGGCGGATTTAGATATATTAAACCAACAAGCTGGTTAAAACAATATTTCGAGCCGGCACAAACTGTTTAAAATAAATGGAGAATGAAAGATGAAAAAAATTTTTGCCACAGTATTATTAGCAGGATTTATTAACCTACTTGCAGCACCTGTCCTTGCAGATATTGACATGAATTCTGCACCTGTAGAGACTAAACAAATCAGAATTGAACACTCAGAAATCAAAAAATCCCCAATACGTTCAGTAAGTATCTCTGATGATACAATCATAATCAAAGCAGGAAACATTATCAAAGTTGATTTTGCAGACAATTTTTCAACAAAGACAGCACAAGTTGGTGATGCTGTTACTTTTGTTTTAAACGAAGATTTTAAAACAACCGAAGATACTATCTTATTACCTGTAGGAACAAGAATTAACGGCACTGTTACAGAAATCATTCCAACAAGATACTGGAACAGAAACGCACAAGCCTTCATTAAGTTTGAAGAAGTGGTCTTACCAACAGGTCAAAGAGGTGATATTAGTGCAAGAGTATATTCTAAAAACTCCGCACTTAAAAAATCAACTTGGGCAGCATTTGGTAAAGCAGCAGGCTACACAGTAGGTCTGTTCGGCATTGGTGCCGGGGTCGGTGCTATAATCGGAGCTATTGTTGGCGAAGTTGGTATTGGCTGTTTAGCAATCGGTATGCCGGTTGGTGGCGGTGTAGGTCTTATTACAGGCAGTATTTTTAAAGGGCTAAACTACAACGCTAAACCAGGAAAAACTATCAAAATTCAGTTAAATGAAGATTTTGAAATCACTCTGAAAAATAACGATGTTTAAATCATAAATCTGGACATAAAAAAAGCGGTTTATATTAAAACCGCTTTTTTTATATTTTTAGAACTATTTTATCAACTTCTGAACTTCCTTGAAATTAGGGTGCTTTGAACCGCCCAACCACTCAAACAATACTGTTTCTACGCAAGTTAGCTTTGCTCCGTCTGACTTCATCAATTCTAAACCGGTATTATACTCGTACTCATTACGGCTTGATGTTACATCTTTTGCTACATATACTTCATAACCTTCATTTAATAATGCTGCACAGGTTTGGTAAACGCAAATATGAGTTTCAATACCGCCTATAATAATTTGTTTTTTACCTAAAGAGTTCAATTTTTCAAGAAATCCGTCTTCTTTTAAGGCAGAAAAATTAGTCTTTTCAATATAGTGAGCATTATTTCCCAACGCTTCTTTTAATACCTCAACAGTTGCACCCAAACCTTGCGGATATTGCTCTGTTACCATTACAGGTATTGATAAAATCTTTGCCGCTTCGCCTATTATAGATGTTTTTTTTAAGATGGTTTCACTATCCTTGCAAGCTCTTACTAATTTTTCCTGTATGTCTATTATTAATAATAAACTATCTTCTGCTCTTAACATTTTTCCTCCATATACATTCTGTGTTCTTCTACAAATTCTTCTAATAAAACTTCCAAAGTCTTAGGCTCTAAATCATTGATATCAATTGTAATTTTTTTCTCATCCGTATTATGAATTATATCAATAGTAATTGCTGAAAATCCCGAACTCCGCAACTTAAATTCACTGTCAAAAAATTCACCCATTATCTTAAATACACTTAATTCCGGCGTAATACTATGAACAATTTTTGTATTATAGAAACGAGTTTCATATTTTGCCTGAACCTGATAAAAAACAGGAGTCAAAACTTGTTCTAACATTTTATTAAATTCTTGCTTAAATAGCTTAAAGTTTTTCTTATTACTACTAATTTTTTCAATCCAGTTAGAAGATGGGGTTAAATTGTCATCAATAATAATATATTCTTTTTTAGACGCAACCGCGACATTCAGAGCATTTTCTAAGATATTATTTAAAGCATGAAAATCTTTGTTACCATAATGAGAACAAATACCTGCATACACCGCAAGACCTTCTGCTTTACTGATTATCTTCTTTACAACAGCTACCGCACCATCAATATCGGTAAAAGGCATAAATACATAATAGATATTTCCAATTCCCTGAGCTTTAATATCAGACTCTCTGAGCGACTCACTAATAATTTTTTGAATACGATTATCCAGTGTTTCTTGAACACTAAAAATAACAAATGTTCCGGTATCATACCTATTCAAAAAATACGGATAAACTTTTTCAGGAGAGCTGAAAAAACCTAACTCGTCAATTATTTGATTATTTTTTAAAATATCAATAGCAGCATCCTTCTTTTCTATTACAATAGTCGTTTTAAGAAGTGACATAACCCTTGCTAAAATTTCTTCAGAAGTGGACTTTCTTGTAATAAAATCTGCAATGCCGTAATCATAAGCTGTTAAAAGATATTCGGGATTGATATTCTCAAAGCACGCAACAACAGGGATTTTTATCCTCTTTAGGAGTTCAGAAAAAGCGTGCAAATCATACCCACAATTCAAAATTACAATTTGTGGAGAATATTTATCAATCACATCAAGAGCATCATTATAATCCGCTTCGTATATATTATCATTGTTTCTTAACAAAACTAACTTGGGCTTTATGAAATCAAAAATTGTTTTATCATTCGAAACAATAAGAACCCCTGCCTTCATCCCTACACCTAAAATTCATTATTGAAGTTCGTTAATCATTATATTAGCTTTTTGAATAATCGTATCTCTTAATTGATAAACTTCAGTTTCTTCAAGTCCCAAGCCTAAAATAAACTCTTTGTCTAATAAATCCGGCTTAAAATCATCTCTAACCATCATATCAACATTATAAACAATGTTACAAATTGCAGGCATCGAAGATAATTTAGGATTATGGTGATATTTGATAATATTAGTCAAAAACACAGGTAACTGCCATCTTTTAGCAATTAAAGCACCTGTTTTAGTATGATCACTTTCAAAATACTTTTTCTCCGCATCCAAAATAAACATACCATCAGCAACATCTTGAACAACATTGTCATATAACTTAGGATCATTAGCATTTAAGACAAGTTTACCAATATCATGCATAAATCCGGCAATAAAAATTTCATCAGCCTTTGTTACACTACCCATTTTCGCAAGATGTTCGCAACCTGCAGCAACCTTTATTGCATGCCGCCAAATTTCTTTATCACCTTGGTTAGACATCATAGGCTTCATTGCCACGGTAATAATAATATTTTTAACCTTATTCATCCCTAATAATGACAAGGCAATATTTATAGAACTTATTTGTTGTGAAAATCCATAATAAGCTGAATTAACCAGAGCTAAAAACTTAACAGTTAATGAAGGATCGAAAATAACTATATCACCTAACTCTTTCATTCCGCTGTTAGGATCCTTCATTACATTCAAGGCCTTAACTATTACACTAGGCATAGAGTGTATATCTTTAACATTATTTACAAGTTCTATTGTTTTATCCATATATTAATTTTCCGTATAATATTATAATACCACATTTATAAAAAAATTATACTTGCAGGTGTTTCTTAATAGACAACCAGCTACCACCAGCACCAAAAACAATGCCAATAATCATCAAAGTAGCAATAACAACATTTTGAGCTAATGGCGGAGATGGAACCATTGCAAAAGTATGAATTTTCAACAGTACCCCCTGTACAACATTCAGCGGGATTATAGAAACAAATCCGGCTACACAACCATAAAACGCACCTTGCAGAAGGAATGGAACTCTAATATAACGGTTGCTTACCCCCATCAATCTCATAATTTCGATTTCTTCTTTTCTTGATTGAATAACCAACTGAATAGTATTATTAATAATTGTAATAGTAAGAAGTGCAACTACTATTACACTAATAATAGCTGTTGTATTTATGATGTGCGTTATAAATTGAACTTTTTGTCCTAACTCTTTAGCATAACCAACGTCTTCAACTCCTGTACATGTTGATTTAATTTTATTCAAAACGGGAATGGTATCTGCAGGCTTTTTGACTTTAACCCTTAAAACATCCGGCAGAGGATTTTCCGTAACAGAAATTCCTAACGTCGGCTGAAACTCTTTCCAAGATGCTTCTTTAGGAATTAAAGTAATTTTCTTAACTTCTTTAATTTGAGCAATTTGGTCTTTAACAAGTTTTGCATCAACATTTTGTTTTACATAAACAGAGATTTCAAGAACACTTTCCAAAGAACTTGCCAGCTTGGTAGAGGAAATAGCAGTTCTAAAAAGTGCACCAAATATTGTTAATATTGCAGCAATAAGTGATATGATAATCAAATTCATCATAAACCCGGTGCGTCTTATATCATTGATTGTTTCCATTATCAATCTGTAAGTAATTCTAAGCTCACTAAGCCAACCTTTAGGAATATGGCGTTTTACCTGTGATTTAATATTTTGTGTTCTATCGTTATTCATAAGTTCCTGCCTGAATATCTCTAATAATTTCTCCGTTACCAAGAGTTAACACACGTTTTCTGAAGTGATTAACAATATTAGCATCGTGTGTTGATACAATAACAGTAATACCTCTTTGGTTAATTTGCTCCAAGATTTGCATTACTTCCATTGAGTTTTTAGGATCTAAATTTCCGGTAGGTTCATCAGCAATCAATAATGGCGGACCATTAACCATCGCACGAGCGATACTTACACGTTGCTGTTCCCCACCGGATAGTTCCGAAGGCTTTGCCTTTGCTTTATCAGAAAGCCCTACTACTTTTAGAGCCATTGTAACTCTAGATTTTATTTCTGATGAGCTCATGCCCAAAGTTCTGATAACATAGGCAATATTATCAAAAACTGTTTGGTTTTGAAGGAGTTTATAGTCTTGAAAAACTATACCCATACACCTTCTTAGACTTGGAACATTCTCAGGCGGAAGATTTGCAATATTTACACCACCAATTAAAATCGTACCGCTTGAAGGAGTTTCCTCTTTGTATAACAACTTCATCAAAGTTGACTTTCCAGCCCCTGAAGCTCCGGTTATGAAGACAAACTCGCCTGAACATATATCAAGATTGATATTTTTTAAAGCATAATTATTTTTGTATTTCTTAGTTACTGCTCTTAATTGAATCATATATCTTTTCAATCCTTCCTGCTATAGAGCCTGAATCCAAGCCATAATGTTTTAGTAATAAATCCGGAGTTCCGCTTTGACCGAACTTATCCTCTACACCAATTCGTACGACTTTTACAGGATTATATTCCGATAAAACCTCACAAACCGCTGAGCCTAATCCGCCTATTATAGAATGATTTTCAACAGTTACAACACATTTCATGCCCGAAGATAAATTTAAAATACCATCTAGATCAACAGGCTTTACAAATGGTACATTCACTACACGAATACTTATATTTTTATTCTTGAGAAGCTGTGCTGCTTTTATGCACTCTGCAAGCATTTCTCCATTTGCAAAAACAGTAATATCAGTACCATCCAATACAACTTTTGCTTTAGGCTCCAAAGTATAATCCTCAGAAAAGATTTCAGGAACACTGTTTCTCGCAACTCTTATATATACAGGGCCTTTATGTTTATGTGCATATTTAACAGCCTCTGAGCACTCTTTTGCATCAGCAGGAACAATCACCTGCATATTTGGAATCCCTCGCATTAATGATACATCCTCTAATGACTGGTGAGTTGCACCGTCTTCACCAACAGTCAGACCACCATGTGTCCCAATTATCTTTACATTTGCATTTTGATAACAAACTCCATTTCTTACTTGATCATAGGTTCTACCTGTTGCAAAGATTGCAAATGTTGCAACAAAGGGTATCTTGCCCTCCATTGACAAACCTACAGCTGTTGAAATCAAATTTTGTTCAGCTATACCTACATCAAAAAACCTTTCGGGAAAAGACTTTGCAAAGAATTTTGTCTGAGTCGATCCTGACAAATCCGCGTCTAATGCTACGACATTTTTATCTTCTCTGCCTAATTCCTCTAATGCTTTTCCAAAAGCTTCACGCATTGATTTCTTGGTTTCTAAGTTCGTTGTTATCACTTGTTTGTTTATTTCCTTCTTTAATCCCTAAAATATTATAACACAAAATTTTATATGATATACTAAAGTTAAGTATGAATAATCCAAAAATCTTATCACCGGCTATGTTAAAAACTTACCAAAGTTGTAAAAAGAAATATTTTTTGCACTACGTAAGAAATATTATAATGCCACAATCCGCCACAATCTTTGAACGAGGAAAGAATATACACGCTCTTGCCGGTTATTACCTTAATGGTATTAACATAGAAAAGTTTGAAAAAGCTCTTGAAAAAAAAGAACAAGATATTTGGATAGCTCTCAAGAATAATGAATATTTTAATTTCACCCCAATAAAAACAGAGTTTACATTGAATTTTAAACTTGAAGATTTCTGGTTTGGCGGCAGACTTGATGCTATTGTGAAAAATCAGGATGAGTATTATATTCTGGACTACAAAACAGGAAATCCACCTGAAAACCCTGAATATGACTATCAAACTATGGTTTATATTACAGCACTCAGCAAATATCTTAAAAACGATAGTAATATTAATTTCGTTTATATAGATTTAAAACATAAGAAAAACATATTAATAAAAGCAACACCTGAGATAATAAAAGAATATAAAGCTAAACTGTTAAATGTTGCTAAACAAATTAATTCTATTAGTGAAAATAATTTACCGAATAATAAAAATTGTAAATGCGAATATTCAAAAATTTGTTTTTAAACATACTAATCAAAAACTAAAACTGTGCTAGAATAAAATAAAAAAACGGAGTAAGAATATGGATAATCAATCCGAAATAAAAACAGCATTAAGTATTTTTAAAGACGGCATAAAATATTATTTTCAACATATAGGAGAGTTCTCCAAATACATGTTATTCCCTGTATTTGGTCAACTGTTGGGTCTTGGAGTTATTGCAATTACCACAATAATCTACCTTGCAATCCTTCCAAACTTAATTGCAAAGTACTCTTTTTTCAACAATACCTTAAATTTAATATTAACCTCAATTGTAATAACTATCCCAGGCTTGGCGATTTTGCTTAGAGCATTTTGGAATTATCTTGCTTCTTATGGAGTACTCAGCTCAATTACAGCAAATATGATTAAGTCCGGTAATATCTATGATATTCCTGCTCATAAAGAAGTAATCAATCAAAACGCATTTCAATATATTCTCTTATGGATATTATACGGAATTTTTATGACTCTTGCTTTTATTCCCATTTTTTGGATTCCGGCAATAATACTTTTTATATTTTTTATACTTATATTTCAAGTTTTCACTTTTGAAGAAAAGCCAAACGCTATAAAAGCATTTGAAATTAGTTTTAATATGATAAAAGGACATTTTTTCTCAACACTTACTCTTGCAATATTAGTAGGGCTTTTCTCATTTGTAATAATTCCAAATCTAATCTGCTGGACCGTTAGTTTTATTCATTTAAGCAGTCTAATTCTTGGATTTCTGAATGTACCTAACGAGACAATATTATTTTCACCAATAAATTTAACAGCAGAAGCAATATACAAGTTTGTAGAGTCCTTCTCTCTATCATCAATAATAATAATGTTTTTACTCCCAATAAGATCAATTACCTGGACGTTATGGTACAAAAAATTATTAACAGGATATAAAAGAGAACAGAGAAAACTTTCCAAATCCATCTCAAAGCTTGATCAACGAATAATTGACCGAGCAATGGAGGATTATTCATAATGTTTAAATGCAAAAATTGCGGCTCAGTAGATAAATTTGAACTAATGTTTGCACCTGATTACAAAGGCAGCCGTACATTTTCGCAAAAGTATAACAAAAACGGAGAGATAGAAATAACAGTTGATGGCTACACCTTTATACCAGATTTATTGTTTAT
>CALURS010000081.1 GCA_944323215.1 Candidatus Gastranaerophilales bacterium
AATGCTTTTTTTTTTTTTAATAATGTTATTATTTTTAAATACTGTGCAGAATTTGTAACGGTTTCTATGGCTAAAGTTGTTTGTTTGGATTGAATATAGGCAAGAGCCAGAGCAAATTTATATTTGGGCTCATTTGTTTTTTCACACAATATATTAAAATATTTTTTTGCATTAAAATTCTTTTTCATGTAAAGGCAAGACAATCCTAAGAGATATAGGGTATCAAGGTTTGAATAAATATTTTCAAGTTTGTCAGCTAAAGTGATTACTTTACAGTAGTTCATAAGATCGAACTCAACTCTCATAATAAATTTAACGACCTCAGGATTAGTGGATTTTGCTAATTTACTTTCAGCAATTTTTAGAGATGTTTCGTCATTTATTGTGTAGCATACTTTTGCAAGCAGTAATTCACAGGATTCATTCAAGTTATTTTGAGAACTTAGTATATTCCTAACATTCTCATACTCGCCCAAAGAATAATAAGCTTCAGCAATTTCTTGATAACAGTAGTCTTTTGCACTTGTATTAATATATGCAATAGTATCTTTATACAATTTAGCAGTATTTAGTAGTGCCAGATATAATTTTAAATCATCCGGATTGTTAGTTAGCGTATAAAGCTTTCTGGCTAAGTCTACTCTTTGAATGGAATTCTTACCCAACAGTTTTATTTTGAGCTTAATAGCTTCAATATGATTTGGAGAAATATCAAGCAGTTTATCTACATAATGAATAGCTCGTTCTATATTTCCAGAATAAAAGTAGATTTCTGCAAGTTCATAAATTATTTCAGCAGTTTCTTCTTTTGATTCAGCAGCCTCAAGCATTTTGTATAATATTTCTATTGCTTGTTTATAATAACCTTTTTCTTTAAATAAAAACATTTCTTGAAGTAAATCTTTAATCATGCTTTTTAAATCCGTTTATTAACCCCGACATAAAATCTTTATTTTGTGAAACAATTTCTTCTTCTTTAGGTTTTGAATTAATAATTACTAAAACTTCATCATCTCCGGCCATTTTTAGATTATTTCTTGCAATAGCTTCAAGGCTTGTAGCTGCAGAAAAATTAGAAATATCTTCTTTTAGCTGTTTATTGCGTTTTTCTGCCAAATCTTTAGTTTTTTGTAATTGTGCGATTTTAGTTTGATATGAGACCAGTTTGGAAATATTGAGCACTGCACCACAGGTAATTTGAACAAGGCAAAGTAGAAGAACGATTGTTAAAAACGAGTAATAAAATCCAACAGGAGTATAAGAACGCGTTTTCTTTTTCGGTTCCTTATTTTTCATTTTATTAATTTTAATATTATTTATTTTTTTACCCATTAAAACCTAAATCCTGTAGAAAATTTGACTTCCGAGCCAGTAACTCCGGTTTGCGTATTATATCTTTGAGCAACGCCGAACTCAAAATTTAGAGCTTCTAATCGCTTAATCATAGAAGGCGAATATACAAGTACGACTTCACCTTTTTTTAGAGGAATAGTTGTGTAAGAAGTAAATCCGCTTCTTAGTTTAAATTGGTCATTTAATTTTAATTCCGGTGAAACTTTAAAGCAATTAGCATATGTCCCTAGATTTTGTTTTGAAGTTGCTAGGTATTGTGATTTTAAAGAAAACTTACCAGCATCATAGGTAGTAAATAAGCTTGTAGAATCTTCCATTTGTGCCTTATCAAGTCCTCTGCTGTAGCCGGTTCCGAATGTGAAGTTGCCTGTTTGTTCACTTGCAACTCCGCTTATTGGTGCGACAGAACGGGAAGATTCTCTAATATAGGCTTGATTAAAAACACTACGTCCGGTATTTGCATTAGAGGATTTATTGTCTATAGTTACCGGAGAGTGGAACATATTAGTCGGAAGTACCAATGTTGGTTTATTTATATTTTTATCAAGATATACTTCACCTATAGGTATATCATCGTAGATTAAGCTGCTTTCAATACTAAAAGTGTTAGGATCATCTGTTGGAGTCGGTGTTATATTATCAAAGAATACTAATGACGGTAAATTCCTGTCATTTGTTGTACTGTCTTTTGATAGTGTCGCTTCAGGTTCATTTCCAATTGGAGAGAATAATTCCTGTTCAGCTGCGTACGTTGGGGACAGCATAATTATACTGATAAAAAAAAGTATACATAGTTCCTTTATCATAATTTAATTTTAGACCATGTGTGAGAACTTTTCAATATTATTTTATTTGTTTTTTGTTTTAATTTTAATTTTTTCAATAATTTTTTCGACTTCGATGGATAAATCTTCTTTAGAAAAATTATTGTATATTACAAAATCGGATTTTCTTATTTTTTCGTTCTCGTCTTGCTGTGCTCTGATTCTTAGTAGAGCTTCTTTTTTAGTGAGTTTATTTCTGTTCATTAGTCTTTGAAGTCTAATATGTTCGTCCGCACTAATAAATAAGATACAATCAAACAGATCTTCCATACCGGCTTCAAACAATAATGGAACAGAAATAAAGACAATATTATTTGACTTAATATTTTCAATAATCTGTTTAATTTGGGGGTGAATGATGTTTTCGAGTTGAGTTTTTAGTTTTGGATTTTCAAAAACTAAATTTCCCAGTTTTTTTCTGCAAACATTTCCGGAAGAATTAAGAATATCATAGTTTTTAAAAAGGTTTTTAATATCACTTGATGTCTGAAGAATTTCGTGTGAAAATTTGTCAGTATCATATACTTCAAAACCTTTTTGCTTAAGAACTTCTTCAACACAGGATTTACCTGCGGCAATATTTCCGACTATTGCAATTTTAGTCATTATTTGCAACCTTTTCCAAATATTTTTTTAGTTCTCTTATTTGAAGTGGCTTTATTGGCTTAAACTCGCCACGTTTTAAATCGCCTATAGTAATCGTTGCATGCTGTACTCTTTTAAGAGACTTAACTTTAAATCCAAGATGTTCAAACATTTTTTTTTTTTTTTTATTCATACCCTGATATAAAGTAATCTGCATCATAGTTGACTGAGAAGATGTTTCAATAACCATTACATCTGCATAGGCAATTTTACCTTTTTCAATTTCAATACCTTTTGCCATCTGCCTGATATGCTCAGGATTAATTTTCCCTAAAACAGATACTATATAGACTTTAGGCACTTTTACCGATGGATGAGTTAGTGCATTAATAAGCTCGCCATCATTGGTTAAAATAATTAGGCCTGAGGAATCTTTATCAAGTCTTCCAACCGGCTTTAAGTGGTGTAGCTCTTTGGGAATTATATCATAAATTGTTTTTCTGCCTTTTTCATCATCAGCAGTGGTAATAAATCCAGGAGGTTTATGAAATCTATAGTATTCAAACTTCTTAGGACGAACCAATGTTTTATTAATGAAAACCTTGTCTTTTTCACTAACCTTAAACCCAAGCTCAGTAACGGTTTTACCGTTAACTTGAACTTGCCCTGACATGATTAACTCATCAGCGTTTCTTCTGCTGCAAATTCCAGATGAAGCAATATACTTATTTAATCTGTACTGCATACAGCCCCCTCAAAAGCCTTAATCAATACGTCAGGAAGCTTTCTGTATAATTTCCCTGCGTTATTAATTGCAACGGTATCAAACTCAGCTTGTATATAAAGGGCATTTGACTCTTTGTTTCTAACTGTCTGATGGAATGTAACCGATAGAGGGGTTACTTTTTTTATTGAAGTTTCGATAATAACATTGTCATTAAGTTTAGCAGATGACTTGTACCGCACATTCATATTAACAACAGGTATAGCAATATCGTTAGCTTTAAGCTCGATTAAGTTAAGCCCGAGTGCTTGACATAGTTCTACTCTGCCGGCTTCTAGCCACCTAAGATATGCTCCGTGCCATACCACACCGTATGAATCCGTATCTGCATAATAAACTTTTTGTTCAAAAATATGTTTCATAATACGCTGATTATATCACATAAAAAAGATAAAGAATATTATTAATATTCTAAAGAAAGGAGATTATATGGATTACGTTTGCACAGTTTGTAATTGGGTTTACAAAGAGGAGGAAGAAGGTAAAAAATTCAGCGAATTACCTGATGACTATGTTTGTCCTTTATGCGGAGCAGGAAAAGAAAAATTTGAGCAAGTAATATAACAAATAAAATAAGGTGGCGAAAAATATTTCACCACCTTATTTGTCGGTATTAAACAAATTTTACTTCATAGCAACAGTCATATCAGCTTCTACAACAACTTTTCCATCGACAGAACCTACTGCATGGCATTTGCCGATAGGCCCTTTAAGAGCTGTCATTTCAATGTGCATTTCAAGCTTATCACCTGGTCTTACAATATTTTTAAACCTTACATTGTCTAAGCCTGCAAATAGTGCAAGTTTTCCTTTATATTGCGGCATTGTAAGTAATATTGGCGCTGAACACTGAGCCATCGCTTCAAGTTGAAGTACCCCAGGCATAATTGGATTTCCGGGGAAGTGACCTTGGAAAAATCCTTCATTCATTGTTAAATTTTTGTATCCCTTTGCATATTTCCCTGGAACACATTCTGTAATTCTATCTACCAGTAAAAACGGATATCTGTGAGGAATCATCTCCATTATTTGCATCGTATCAAAGCTCAAAATTTCTTCTTTAATTTCTTCTGTCATGATTTTCTCCTTTACATTATAGTTTAATTAATTTATCTTTTAGCATTTTAGCTACCTTAATATGAACAGCGTGTCCCGCTTCTTTCACAAGAATTTGAACTCTCATATCCAAAGGTGACACTCCTGTTAAATACAAGTCCCCAAACAAGTCAAGCATTTTATGTTTAACAGGTTCCAAATTTGAGCGCAGCTCTGTAGTAAAGCCTTCGTCTACCAATCCTACAGTGTTATCAATAGTTACGCCTTTTGCAAAACCGAGCATTTGGAATTTTTTTAAGTCTTTATAAAATCCAAAAGTTCTTGCCTCTATAATCTCCTGAGGATTTTTATAATCAAAGCTTACCCAGCGATTTTTTAAGTCCTTGTGATCATAGTTTACCGAATAAGTTATGTTAAGGTCTTTATCAGGTAAAATTACCATACTGGTTTTGCCATTTAAGTAATACACCGGCTCTGATACCGTGTATAATGCTTTTTCTTTTTTAGAGGTGATTCCTGCTTTTTTAAATGCCTCAACCCAAACTTTAGAACTACCATCAAAAATCGGCATTTCGGGTTTAGAGATATAGACATCTAAAGAAGTTATACCGCAAAAAGCACAAGCTGCCATAAAGTGCTCACAAAGCATAGCTTTATATTTGTAATCGCCTAATAATGTTCTGTGTTCTTTGCTGCATAATGTTACACAGTGGTCAGTCGAGAATACATTATCAATGCAAGCTTCAAAACCAACGTCTGCACCTTCGACAAAAATTCTTATCTTATCACCACGTGAAGGCTTTATTAAGACTTCACATTGGTGATTTTTCATTAAGGTATTACCTGAAAGTTTAATTTCATTTAAAATAGTTGACATTATACCGTTTCCATTTGTTGTTCTTCAAGAAAAGAGCTTAAAATCGGTTCATATTTCTTGAACTTATGTATGTAATTTCCTGCATCTTTAAGAGTTTTAAGTTGTTTAATAAATTCTTTTCTAGGAACAGCAGGTATACCGATAATAATTGACTTTTCAGGGAAGCTCTTAGTTACACCAGCTTTTGCAGTAATAATAGTATCATCACCAATAGTGATGTGATCAGCAAGTCCAGCTTGTCCTGCAATAACAACTCTATCACCTATTACACAACTTCCTGCAATACCAACTTGAGAAACAATCATACAACCTTTACCTATTTTGCAGTTATGCCCAATCATAACAAGGTCATCAATTTTTGTATTTTCACCAATAACAGTATCTTCAATAGTACCTCTGTCGATGGCTGTATTTGCACCAATTTCTACATTATCACCGATAAGAACTGAGCCGATAGAAGGGATTTTGAAAATAACTTGTTGAGAATTATCTTTAATGGCTCCTTCTTGGCGTGCTTGTTCAATATTGTTAGGGCTTTCTGTAACAAAGCTGAATCCATCAGCACCTAATGAAACTCCGTGATGAAGAATAACATTATTTCCGACTTTTACTCTGTCACCGATGTTAACTCCCGGGTGGAAGAAACAATTATTTCCTATAACTGCACCATTACCAATGTATGAATTAGCAAGTACCTTAGTATTATCACCAATTACAGCACCCCTTGCTATTACAACGTTAGGTCCGATAGAAACGTTTAAGCCAAGCTTTGCTTCAGGGTGAACAACAGCTGTTGGATGAACGTCTTTATTTGTTTCCGGTTCTTCGTAGAACATAGTGATTAACTTCATCATAGCGAGTCTTGGGCGCTCAACTTCAATAGTTGAAATATTATCAAGGTTCACACCTAACGGAACAAGGACTGCTTTTGCTTTTGTTTGAGAAATATTAGCAATTTCTTCTTCTGAAAGCGCTAGAGCTAAAGTGTTTTCATCAGCCAATAGTGGAGGCGCAAGTCGGGTAATGGTAGCATCTGATACCATTGAAAGCATACCTCCTGTAATCTGTGCAATCTGTTCAAGTGTGAATGATTTCATATTCGTTCTCCTTATATTAATTATTATTGATTTTGTTAATTATATTTGTGGTTGATTTCCCATCTACAAATGTTATAAACTTAACTTTGATATTATTTTTAAGTATAACATCACGTTCAGGAAGAGAGTCAATAGTATAATCTCCGCCTTTTGTGTAAAAGTCGGGCTTTATCTCATCGATTAACTTGGCAGGTGATTTTTCATCAAACAATACAACGTAATCTACCGCAGACAATGCGCATAAAACTTCTGCTCTGTCATTTTCAGAGTTTATAGGACGATTCTCGCCTTTTATTGATTTTACTGATTTGTCAGAATTCATAAGGACAATTAATTTGTCAGCACAAGCCTTGGTTTCATTTAAGTATCTGACGTGTCCTACATGTAGGATATCAAAACAGCCATTTGTAACAACTATACTCTCGTTGTTTTTTCGTATAGCATCTACAACTTCCTTTATTTGAGCTCTGTTAATAAAAATCCCCATATAACTCCTTATTTGGTAAGAATATTTTAGCAAAAATAAAACTAAAAATCCTCTAGTATTACGAAAAGTTACGGGCAAGGAAAAATATTTCCATAAAAAAAACACCCCATTAAGGGGTATGAATATTTAAATAGGGGTTATTATAAGTTAATAATAGGGTAAATAATATATTAAATTTGTACACCGGAAGATTTTAATAATTCCAAAATCTTTCCGTTATCCTTTTTCACTGCTTGATTAAACAAGACCTCACCGATACTTCCTCTTGAAAGAAATCCTGTAATTTTAGCAAGAGTTTCCAACATTGGCTTATTTTCCGGTTGTCTTTCAGCAATTTTCTTAAGTGCTGTAGTTAGTTCTTCAGGTTTTATATTATCAGAAGAATTGGTGTTCTTTTTAACAAATTCGGTAATTGCGGATAAAAAGTTTTTTGAATTAAGAGCTTTGTCTGTACTTGGACATAAAAATTTCCTTAACCCGGGATTTGCAAATGCGAATGCTTCTTCTGCGGTTTTAAAATATATTGGTTTATTAAATATTCTATATGAGGGTATCATTCTACACTTCCATAATTTCTACATCCAGATAAAAGAATATCAATTCCCTAAATTGACTAATTTTGTAACTTTATTTACAAAAATTTACAAAATATATTTTTAAACATTATATTTACACCTTATTAAAAATAGTCTAAAATACAAGTAAGAGAGGTTTTTTATGAGCGATAATAAAATAATAATAACAGTATCCGGCGAGGACAAAGTAGGTATAGTAGCAAAGGTTGCAACTATACTGTCTGAATGCAGAGTTAATATAGAGGATATAAAACAAACCTTGATGCAAGGACACTTTGTAATGTTTATGTTATGTGATATAAGTCAGGCTGGAGTTAGTTTTAAGGAGTTAAAAACAAAACTTGAAGATGAGTGCCATAAACTGGAAATGGAAGTTTGGG
>CALURS010000082.1 GCA_944323215.1 Candidatus Gastranaerophilales bacterium
TGATGCGGAGCATATTCATCACAAGTTGTTGAAAGCCGGGTTCTCTCAAAAAAAGACTACTGCTATCATGACATCTGTTGCGATCGTTGTTGGTGCTATCGCTACATACTTTGCCGGTTCAATTAAACATTACATTATTTATATCATTGCCTTGGTATTAATTATGTTCTGCCTTAGCTTAATTAATGTATTTAGAAACAGAAAAGCAAACTAAATTTAAACGCTTCTTATTATTCCGACTACTTCGCCGATTACATTTACATCGTTTAAGTCTTCATCTCTTATTACTCTTGTTCTGTAATCAGAATTGTCGGATTTGACTATTAGCTCATCTATATTTTTGGATAACCTTTTTACAAAAAATTCATTTTTGTAACAGAATACATATATCCTGTCATCATTTATTTGCTCATTTCCGTTCTTATGTTCAATTATTAGTTTATCTCCTGTGTTTATAAAAGGTGACATACTGTTCCCAGATGCATTTATCAATGAATATTGCTTATTAGATGAAAAATTGCTTATAAATAATTTTGAAATACTTATTGGTATTTTATCTTCAGAAAATATTATATTCCCGTCTCCGCAGCTTGCAAAAACGTCTTGATAATAAAATATTTGTACGGAATCGTTACCATTTGTTCCAAGAAGGTCTATATTAAATTTTTCTTCTAGTTTAATCAACTCTGCAACTGTCAACTCACTATCTGTTTTTATTCTGTTACTGATAGTTTGACGAGTGACTCCTAAAATCTCTGCAATCATTGATTGGTTGACCGGATATCCTGTTTTTTGAGTTATTAGTCCTGTTAAGTCTTTAACTTTCATATACCCTCATAAATATATACTTGACAAATGTCAAATATTATTTTACAATATGTATAACGATGTAAACCTTTACTTGATATTATTGCATATACATGTTAAAAGGTCAATACATTTTTATATATTTGTCAATTATTTATTTAAGGAGGAGATTTGATTTTATGTTTAAAGGACTTTTGTTATCATCACTTTTACCCTGTTCAAGTTTAAGAAGATTTTTTTTTAAAAAAGAGTTAAATCAAATAGATTCTTTAACAAACTATATTACAGATGCGGTATTATATTTTGATAATTACCTTATTACTCCAACTCAGGCACGGAGTATTGCATTAAAATATTATCCAAACAGAAAGAATTTAAAGTCTGTAATACGGGGAAGTGTAAGATAAGTTATGAATACCAAAATATCGGATAGTATTTCTGCAAATTGGACAGATTCTGCGATTGATTGCTATGAGCTTGGAGGGAATTGTGAAAAATGTTTTTTGTATATGGTGATATTTAGATATTCTCCATCTCCGTGCAAAATGAAATATACAGTAAAAAAACTATTAAGAAAGGTTGGTTTACCCTATAAAAATGAAGAGCGAGCTTACGCGAAGGAAGGAGAGATTTCCATATGAAATTAAAAAATTTGGTGAGGTTAGATTAACCGAGGCACAATTTTTGAAACTTGTTGAACGATATGGAGAGGACTTAACATCGTTTGCTATCAAATTATTGGATGACAAGATTAAATACAAAAAAAATTCATCTAAATATAAGAATGTCATTACACATTATCAGCATTTTAGATCAGATGGAGAATTAATCAATTTTGCATTAGAAATGATGAACTCTTCAGAAAAATACGGTTGTATTTTATATTAATATAAACCCCTATATATACTCTACCCTTACAATACCCCTGCATTTACCCCATTATATACCTTTTCCCAAACAGGGAAAAGGTTGGCATGGATAATTATTGTTTAGGTGTTCTAAACTTACCGTTTTGTTGCTGTGCCAAGCTATGCTAGTTGTTGTTTTGCCACACATCATAGCTGTTTCAAGTAGTGTAGGAAATATTGTGAAAATGAATATTAATTCTGTTGTTATTAAGTGCTCGTTTCCGGTACTTGTAATTGTGAAATTTTATAATTAGCTTATACTTTTACTATTCATCTTAAGTTTTGTTATATTTTATTGGAACATTGACTTATTATTCGTTCATAATTGTACAAAAACAATTTTTTTAAGGTAAAATATATATTATTTTGAAAGGGAGAATGATGAAGTTAAATAAAACAGAAGCTGAGAATTCATATAGATATTTATGGTTGTTATCTAAGATTTTTCCTTATATAAAACCATATTTAGGTAGGATTTTTATAGGATTTCTCGTAGCTATTCCGTTAGGTTTATTAGACGGTGTTGTTGCTTTTGCGCTAAAGCCATATATGGATTATGTTGTTGGACAAAAAGATTTAGTTTTTACGCTATTGGGGCATACATATACATTCCCGTTTGCTATGCTGGGTGCTTTAATTCCATTTGGTGTTATCGGCTTTGCATTGTTTCAAGGCGTTTTAAGGTATTTGAATGACTATATATCTGAATGGACAAGCCAAAAGATTACTAATTCAGTTAAAATATCTTTGTTTGAAACTCTTTTGAAAATGGATACAAAATTCTATGATGAAAATACTTCAGGTATAGTGATTTCAAGGTTTTTATCAGACCCTGATACTGCATCGAGAGGGATTGTTCAAAATATTAAAACAATTATAACAAGTGTTTGCGGTGCGTTAGGCTTGATAGGGGTTATGCTTTATAGCTCTTGGAAGTTGGCTCTTATTGGTGTATTTGTTCTTTGTGCGGCTTTTGTTCCGGTGGCTCTTATCAGAAAAAGGGTTAAACAAGCATCTAACAAAGGCATGGTTATTGGTGGGAACATTACTACCAACTTTAATGAAACCTATTCAGGTAATAAGGTTATGACTGCTTATTGTTTGCAAAACAGGCAAGCACAGGCTTTTGAAAAGCAAATTCACGATTCATTCGATGTTGCTATGGGATTAGTTAAGCGTTCCGGTTGGATGTCACCGCTTATGTATTTAATTGCCTCCTGCGGTATTGCTATTGTTCTTTGGTATGGTACAGGGTTAATCATCAAGGGGGAAATGACAGCAGGTAGTTTTGCTTCGTTTGTTACCTCACTTCTATTACTTTACAAACCTGTTAAAACATTAGGGAATACTTTAACAGGACTTCAAACTATCTTTGTTGCTATGGGAAGGGTGTTTGAATTGTTTGATATTACTCCTGATTTGAAGGAAAAGGAAAATCCGATTGAATTAGTTGAGGTAAATGATACAATTGCGTTTAATAATGTATCTTTTGCTTATAATCCGGAGCATCAGGTACTTAAAAATATCAATATTCAAATTAAAAAAGGTGAAACACTTGCTATCGTTGGGAATTCAGGTGGTGGAAAATCAACTTTAGTTAATCTTATTCCGAGATTTTATGATGTAAACTCGGGATCTATAACTATTGACGGAGTTGATATCAGGGAATTTTCTTTAGTTAGCTTGAGAAAGCATATTGCTATGGTATTTCAGGATAATTTCTTATTTTCAGGTACTATTAGAGAAAATATAATGATGGGGAATTATCAAGCGACCGAAGAAGATTTAGACAGAGCTATTGAGTCGGCGCATTTGACAGAAATGCTTCAAGAGTTACCCAACGGACTTGATACTGAACTTGGTGAACGTGGGATGACTTTATCAGGCGGTCAAAGACAGAGGGTAGCGATTGCAAGAGCTATGGTTAGAAATTCTCCGATTGTTATATTGGATGAAGCAACTTCGGCTCTTGATAATAAGTCTGAGGCTATTGTCCAAAAAGCTCTTGATAATTTAATGCAAAACAAAACGGTTTTTGTTATTGCTCATAGACTTTCTACAATCAAAAATGCAGATAGAATAGCGGTTATTAATGAAGGAGAGCTGGTGGAGCTTGGTACTCATGATGAGCTTATGGCAAAGGAAAACGGGCAGTACAAAGCTCTGTATGAAATGCAATTTAGAAAACAAGAAACTGTTGGAGTTTAGTGGAATAAAGGTTAAACGATTTTAGCAGGCAGGGATGGATTTGTCTTTGCCTGCTAATTTTTCCCCACTTATTGTATGAAATTTTAATTATTACTTGAACTTTTTAAGAAAAATTATTATCATTATTCTATGGACGACGAAGTAATATCCTTTGATGAAGTTAAAAAGTTATTAATAGAGCAGCATTATAGTAATGATGATATACAGGAAATAGAAACCGCATTCGAGTTTGCTAAGAAGTTACACCACGGTCAATATAGAGTTTCTGAAGAACCGTATATAGTGCACCCGATTGAAGTTGTAAAGATACTTATATCTTTAAGGGCTGATAAGCATACTTTAATGGCGGGGTACTTACATGATATTCTTGAGGACACAGATACTACTCCTGAGGAATTAAAAGAGAAATTCGGTGAAGATGTTTTAAACCTAGTCCAAGGGGTTACAAAGCTTGGAAAACTCCAGTTTAAATCTACAGAAGAACGTCAGGCAGAAAATTTCAGAAGAATGTTTATAGCAATGGCATCAGATGTCAGAATTATATTCTTAAAACTGGCTGACAGGCTTCATAATATGCGTACGCTTAATTATATGACTCCGGCAAAACAGCAAAAGATTGCTCAAGAAACACTTGATATTTTTGCACCGCTTGCAAACAGGCTCGGGGTTGGGAAAATTAAGGCAGAGCTTGAAGATTTATCATTAAGATATTTACATCCTGATAAATATTACGAAATTGCACAGTTAGTTTCTAAAAAGAAAACTGAAAGAGAAATGACTGTCAAGCTACTTATTGAAAGTATTTCTAAAGATGTCCAAAAAAGCGGTATTAATGCTAAAATTACAGGACGTGCAAAGCATTATTACTCAATTTATAATAAGATGAAACGATTAAATATTGCTTTTCACGACTTATATGATATTACAGCTGTAAGAGTAATTGTTGATACTGAAAAAGAGTGCTATGAAGTATTAGGGCTTATTCACCAACGATTTAAACCTATTCCCGGAAGATTTAAAGATTATATTGCAATGCCAAAAAGTAACATGTACCAGTCTTTGCATACTTCTGTAATAGGTCCTCGCCAAAAGCCACTAGAGGTTCAAATAAGAACTTGGGAAATGCATGAAATAGCGGAATATGGTATTGCGGCTCACTGGAGATATAAGGAAAAAGGTGTCCAAAGAGCTGATTCTAATATTGATAAACAGTTTTCTTGGATGAGAAAACTTGTTGAATATAACAAAGAAACTCAGGATGCAGAGGATTTTGTTAATGCAGTTAAACTGGATTTGTTCTCAGATCAGGTATTTGCATTTACACCGCAAGGTGATGTTATTGATTTGCCGGCAAATGCTACACCTGTAGATTTTGCTTATCGTATTCACTCTGATGTCGGAAACAGAACGGTTGGCGCTCTTATTAACGGTAGAATTGTTCAACTTGACACTAAGCTGAAAAATGGTGATATTGTTGAAATTCTAACCTCAAAAGTTCCTGCTCCTCGCTTGGATTGGCTAAACTTTGTTGTGACAAAGCAAGCTATATCTAAAATCAGACAATGGTATAAGAAAAATAAAAGAGAAGATCATATTGAGCTTGGAAGAGCTAACCTTGAGCACGAGCTTACCAAAGTTGTTTTTGATGAATACTTGAAAAATGGCGAGTTTGAAAAAGTTGCTCATCAGATGAATTATATTTCTGTAGATGATTTGTTTGCAGCTTTGGGCTATGGTGAGACAACTGTTAATAAAATTGTTAATAAGCTGAAAAAGCCTGCCAAACCACCTGAACCGACTTTTTCAGGAAAACGTCATAAGGCTTCTGAAAAGGATATTATAGGGCTGGAAGGTTTGTTATACAGCTTCGCTCGTTGTTGTTCGCCTATCCCCGGAGAGCCTATTGTTGGTGTTGTTACACGCTCTAAAGGAGTTACTGTTCACCGATTGGATTGTAAAACACTGGATGATATTCCGCCTGAAAGACTTTTAGATATCCGTTGGTCCGGACATCACGTTGATAAAACTTATTCAACCACTATTCGGATTGAAACTGCTGAAAAAATGGGACTGTTAAAAGATGTTATTTCTGTTGTGGCTGATAATAATACCAACATTAATTATGCTAATTGTAAAACCAGAAATAAAGTCGGAATTATTGAATTAGGGATAGAGTTGGATAATATTGAAACTTTAAGAAAGGTTATGAATGCCATTCAATCTTTGCCTGAAGTTTATAGTGTAAGAAGAATTCAAACTTCGTATAATCAAGCACCTCAGCAGTTCAGTAAGAAAAACACCAAAAATCGTTCAGGAAAGCCAACACCAGCGAAGCCCAGAAAAAAGAAAACTGATTAAATTCCATTTTGGGTTCGCTCTAAAAAATTCCTGCTTATTTACTTTATTCTTTGTGTTTTCTACAATATATTTATATGAGGTAATATAAGAAAGGAGAATTTCTGATGTTGACAAAAATGAAAGATATTAAAACAACATTCTCAGGTGTTGATTTTAGCAAATATTCATCAAAAGTTTCTGAATTTGTTAATGAATTTGCTTCAAGAGCTAATAAAAAAGGACAGTTTTTGAACTGGGTTAACCTTCCGCAAGAACAACTTAAAAGAGTTGATGAATTGTATTCAATGGCTGAAAGCTTTAAAAATCAAACTGGTGTTAAAAAATTAAGTGTATTAGGTATTGGCGGTTCTAAACACACTGTTGAACATATGCTTTCAATAAACGGATTAAACGTCTGCCAAGACTCTGTTGCATTTTATTCTGATGTTGATTCTGCTAGCTTAGAAAGATTTTTATACAGATTAGGTAATGTTCTTGATTCTAACTATATGATTGCTTCTAAATCAGGTTCTACTTTCGAAACTAAGGACGGATTTTTAAGAATCAAGAAAATGCTTGAAGATGCTTATATTGCTAAAGGTCAAAGCGAAGAAGAAGCAAAAAAATCCGCAAGTCGTCACTTTATAGCTGTAACAGATGCAAATGCTGAAAAAAGTGAGCTTAGAAGAACTTCTATCGAAAATAATTGGATTGGTGATTTATTTATTCATGATGATGTTGGCGGAAGATTTTCAGCTTTTGATGATCATGCGATTTTCACACTTATTTGGGCCGGGATGAAGAAAGAAGATTTGATTGAACTGCTTAATGCCGCTCAAGAAGTTTCTTCTCTTTCATTATCTTCTGATTTAGAACTTAATGATGCGCTTAAGCAAGGTATCTTTTGGGCAGATGCTAAATTAAACGGTATTTCTACTTCTGTTCATGAATATATGGGTTCTATTTTTGAAAATACTGTTTACTGGCATGCTCAAATGCAAAATGAATCTGTAAAAGATACTTTAAAACAAGTAGCAAAAGTTCCTGATGCAATGCACCACAGTGCAGAAGCTCATTTTAATCCTGCAAATAAATTTGCGTTTGCCCTAACTGCCCCTGTTGATAACGGTGTATGCAGAGAAAACGCTGAAGCTTATATTGGAGCTTTGAACAAGTCCTATGAATCAACCGGTGCTTTCTTTAATGAAGCAGTTGCTACAAGAGGAATGGGACTTACTCCTCAAGCAGCAGGTGCTATGACTCAGTTAAGAGCATTTGCTACCGTTTATCAAGAAATCGTTGAAAAAATTATGACTGGAAAAGAATTCCCTGAAGTTCTTGATAGTGTTCTTCAACCGCACGTTGAATTCTATAAAAAGAATTTAAAAGGCGGAGTTGTTGTTCCGGGTAGAATCTCTTAAGTTATAATTTATTTGAATGTATAGGGCGGAGCGGGAATTTATTCCCGCTCCGCCTCTTTTGTATAATCCATCTGTGGGGGAATGAATAAAAGTTATGTTCGGTTTATTTTGCTTTTGAAAGGAGATTTGTATGTCAAAAAAACACGTTTTAAAACTGGAGGACTTAATTCAGTATAATGAC
>CALURS010000083.1 GCA_944323215.1 Candidatus Gastranaerophilales bacterium
CTACTTCTGCCGTTTTAACCGGACCAAAATTCTTAATCAAAATCTTTCTGCTCATTATGATTCACTCGTTTCCTAAACTATTGCACCTGTTCAACAAAGAATATACAATCTAGGATACCAATTATATATTTCTCATCTAAAACAGAGCACCAATTCGAATATTATCCACAAAGTCTCGTCTTTAAATATTAAACTAGTTCAACCGCCATAACAATCACTAAACTCATCTCTTAAAAAGATTTATCAATATATTTTAAAAATCTTACCATACCCTAATTTTTTTTCTTTTGAAGTCATTGTCCCGAACATAGCGCCAGTCTCGTATCCATCCCAAGGACTTTTCTCTCTGTGCAATAAAATTTTTAGTCCCTGATATATACTTCCTTGGCTTACTAATAAAACATTCTTTCCCGAATAATTTTTATTAATATCCTTAAGAAGTTTTGTGCAGCGAAATAGCACATCTCCCCAACTGTCACCATCACTAGTTTTTGCAAAAATATTTCTTTTGCATTCCCGCTGAAAAAAAACACACACATTATCTAAATCTAACATCTCAAATGTTTTTCCGCCCCATACACCATTATTAATTCCAAGCAAATAATCACACTTTTTTACAAATGGTTTGCAATCTAAATTCTGCGATAACACCTCAAATGTTTCAAGTGTCCTCTCCAAAGGTCCAACTAAAATGACGTCCGGATATAACGCAGAAATACTTTTAGATAATTGCGCTAGTTCTATTACACCCTCTTCTGTCAATTTACTATTATCGGAATCATTATTCATAAATTCCCCATGGTCTACGGCCAATGTCTTTCCATGCCTAATTAACCATAAACTTTTACATTGAATTTTAGGATGAAATGGAAGATAAAAAAGTTTTCCCGTCATTAAATTTACATATATACCATAACGTAATAATGTAACAGCTATTGTAAATCGTTCGCTTAATGTATTTACTTCGGTTTTATTTAAATACTTCATATACACATTATACTTTACTTTGCATTAAATTTATTTAATTCTTCTTTATAATCATCAGCTAATTGTTTGCACATTTTTTTATACTTGCATCCCAGTCTTTCACATGAATGACATCCATTTTTCTGCCCCTTTGTACAATGTGTGCAAAAGCCATTGGTACATTTCCCACTGCTTATGTATTGATATAATTTTTTAGGCGTCAGGGCACTCTCCCATAGTTCATCGAAATAATTTGTCATAAACATACCAATGTTTTTTTCGCCTTTGATAATTTTATACATTGGTTCTTCGCTTCCTGGAATATTTTTTTCATAAGTTGAAAGAAATACATCTGTTTTTGCCCCGGCTGGTTTCGAAAATATATAAAAGCGCCATCTTGCATGACTTCCAAAATAGAATCTGATGTTAATAGACAAATCTTCAGAGATATATTCTCGGGATTGTTTTAGAAACTCATACCAGCTCTTCAGATATTTTTTCTCTCCATCACCTGTGTGCCGTTCGTATCTTTCTCTAATATGTGCCTCTTGAAAACACGGAATCATGAGTAAAAACCGAACTTCAACTTTATCTTTATGCTTTTTCTTCTTTCCTTGTTTAAGATTGTCTAAAATCGCTTTAAACCCATATTCATTAGCATCCTGTAATAAGTCATAACCTCGAGTCACTTTTATTTTTACCACGTTAGATGAATAAAAGCTCTGTTCAATTTGTTTTATCAGACCTCTTTTTTTCCACAACCCGCGTATTTTTCCAATACGCCATAAATCAAATCTTGATACAAACCATCCCTCATAAAAAGACATGAAAAGACTCGCAATTATAGCTATTATAATATATATAACGACTGCCACGATGATTTGTGTTTCAATCGGCTGATCCGCATAGTAAGTTATAATTACTCCAATAAGTGCTGGTATCAAACCACTTACTACTATTTTTATTATAATTTTACCAATTGAATTTTTCATATAATTTATATACTCTCTCTTCCAGCTTTTGTATTATTTCTTTTTCAACAATTCTATATTCCTCAAGATTCATTCTAAAATCGAATGTCACGTCTGCTTCTTTTTCCAGTTTATTATAATCAAACAATTCAATTTCCTGCTTCATTCTATATCTTAATTCTGAGACAGTATTACAGTCTTTTTCCTCTCCACGCTTTAGCATCCGAGTAAATCTAGTCTGAGAATCAGCATAAACAAAAATCAGAACAAGATTCAATTTCTCTTTGAAAATACGATATTCTTCTATGGTTCTGATGCCTGTTATAATAATATGATCGGAGCCGTCATTTTCAATTATTTTCAAAATCTGTTCCGGAGCAAATAATCGCCCATACTTTTTGTCATATTCAACTCTAATTAACTGCAATACTTCACGAGTTTGAGGCAGGTTTCGTTTACTGGCAATATCCCGAAAGACATCACCCATACTATATTTCTTATAGCCTCTATATCTGCAAAAACCATCAGCTAACGTATCCTGCCCTGAGCCGCAATAAGCAAATGTCCCTATAACCATATATATTACTCACCGCCAATAATTTTCTTGTCTAACTCATGTGCTTTTATATATTTATAGACACTTGGAGGCACAAATTGCCTCCAAGTCTTTCCCTCTTTTATGCGTCGTCTGACATCCGTACCGCTAATAATTTTTTGACTAATATCTCTTTTCCACATAACTTCTACGGTACATCCTATTTTCTCAAGAATCTCTCTTTTTTCTTCTCCCCACTTATCGTAAATAGTCATATAATATTTTGCATTTTGGGGAGTATAACTAAATATCAACTCCGGATAATTGATAGGAAATGGAACGATATCAAAATCATAGATGCTAATTCCACTTTCTAACAATGCACCTTGAATCATCTGAAAACGTTCATAGTAAGAAAATGGATTGGATACGTCTTCAGAACGATGGGGGCTGTTCTCCGTATATTTTACTAACGATCTATCTGGATTGCAAATGCCAATAATTAAATGTTTACATCGATTTTTCCCTGCCAAAATGTATTTCATATGTTCATTATGTAACAATTGAAATCGCCCATGAACAACGCCAACTGCATCAAGCATTTTTATACCTCCTGCTATGCATAATCTACGTTACTAAAAATACGTAATAATCGATTATACTTATCAATGCGATCTCCTCTTCGAGGTCCTCCTATTTTCATAAAATCAGTACCTATTGCAACCCCTAAGTCACACATAAATGTATCTTCTGTTTCTATTGACCTATGAGAAATGCAAGTTTTTAGCTTTAATTTTCTGGCCTTATTAATCAAATCTAGCGTTGAACTTAAAGTTCCTACTTGTTTCATTTTTACAATAACACCATCCGTATTTTTTTCATCAATATAACAGATTTGTGTTGCGCTTAAGTCATCAGAAAAAACTTTTACATTTTTATCTAGCACTTTATGCAAATGTTCCCAATTTTTAATATCATTAAAATCAAATGGATCTTCTATATATGTAATTGGATAATCTTTCACATACTTCAATAGTTTTTTTTCTAAATCTTCTGCCGTATATAGGCGATTATAAAATCTGTATAACGATCCTTCCTTCAAATGCTCTGCTGCTATATCAACAGCTATTGACAAGTTTTTTTGCAAACCACTTTCCTCAATAGCTTTTGTAAGCATTCCTAATTCATCCTCTGCACTTAAATTGTCGGTTAAGAACCCACTTGATGCTGCATACCCTTTTAAATAATGGGTCATTTGCAATTTTTTTTCAAATCTCGAATAAAATTCAAGAATAATATCTACGGCATTAAAGAAAGGGATTTCTGATACAGAAAGCATAATTTGCTGCATACTTCCTCCTTTCTGCGGATCGTGAACTCCCCCTGAAAAAATAGGAATAAGAGGGCATAAAACTGTACTTGAAGGAGTGATACCTGCACAGGTCCTAATATACTCAACCAATTTGATTCCTGTCTCTTTCGCAGCGGCACGTGCAAATGCTAAAGATAGTGCTAGGGTAATATCTGTACCTAATTTTTCCAAATTCTGCTCCAACAGGCAATCCCATTCCCTCTGATTATAATTCTTGCCTTCAAATCGCTTTATAATTTCTTTGATATCTGATCCATTACTATTAATTAAGTGTGATGTAATCCTTCTTTCGCGCTTTCCCGCTAAAATTGCAGAAGGAGATGAAGCCCTACCATAAACAGCATTTTCTATTATAACATCTGCTTCAACTGCCCATTTCCCATTAGAATTAATAATATTTCTTAAACAAATCTGCTCAATTTTACTCATTAAGGTATCTCCCTATAACATAGTCTAAAATATCTGTTCCGCTCTGTACTTTGCATTTTCCTTTAGAAGCATTATATTCATCAAAATGAGTCGTATTATCCACTTGCATTTTACCACCACTTATAAGAAGAGGAACTTTATCACCAGAATGAAGCCCCAATTCACAGGGGGTCATATGATCGCAAGTGACAATCACAATGTCATCTGCATTTTTTTCATGTACAATATTGCCCAAAAAATAATGATCAATCAGTTCAATAGCTTTAATTTTCCCTATAGGATCATGCTCATGCCCTGGTTCATCAGGCCCCTTCAAATGGCAGAACTTGACATCTTCACGCCCTTTTAATAAGTCTTTTGATAGTTCTGATAAATATTGACGATCCAATTGTAACTCTAATGCCTTTGAATAGAAAAACTTTCCTCCAATCAATTTAGCAAGCGCTTTTTCGCAGGGAAGTCCTCCATATATCGCAATCGTTTTATGGTACCTTTTGTAAAAACTTGGCATTTTAAAAGGGGTTCTTCCCCCATCCCTTGCTATTATACAATTAGCCGGTTCTTTCCCCTGATTTATTCGTCGCTTGTTAACTACTGAATCTTTTAAAATTATCGAACATTGCTTTGTAAATTCATTCAATATTTCTGCCGTAATAGCTGATGCATTTTCCGTATCAAGTGGAACACATTTTTGAATTTTATTATCATAGAAGGGGCTTGGTTCACTAAAATAGCCTTTTTTTTGAAAACATGGATCTGTATTACTTACATTTCCGCTTAACTTTGTTGTATTACTAAAAAAACATAAAATTCCTCGATGATTGCCAAAGGAAATTAAATCAAATCCTATATCCGGATAATCGATTAAAGAAACTTTTTCTTTGATTTCTTGCGTCAAAAAAAACAAATCATCTTTTGACAAATCCCGTGATGTTCGTCTATCCAATATTCCTTCTCTTTGATTGATTGAAGCGAAGTTAATTCGGAACCCTGCATAAAATCTACTATTTTTATGAAGATTAAGACCGAGTGCCTCCAAAGTGCCTCGTCCACAATAATATTTTAATGGATCATACCCTAATAGTGACATTAACCCTGAATCTGTTTCTGGCACCATCTTATTCGGTAATATTTCTATTTCCGATTGTTCACCATTCATAACTAAATCTTCAAGAAATGGAGTATTTGCTACCTGAAGAGGAGTTTTCCCGTCAAGTTCTTTGATTTTCCAATCCGCTGCCCCATCCAATACAATATAAAAAATTTTCATTTGAACTTTACCACTTTTTTCTTAAATTTGACAATGTCATTTTCTAACTCTGGTTTACAGCAATCTTTTGATAAATATTTAAACTCATTTTCAAAGCAATCGATTAGTCCAGAAAAATCTTTTTCACTATTATCTTCTCCACATGTAGCTATTAATGATTTTGTAGGTTTTTTTAAAGAAAATCCCCCTCCCCTTTTTCTCTCGAATCGATATGACTGCATAGCTCCCCAGATTGCTTTATCCTTTTCATATATTACACAGGCACGTATTGATGGGGGAATATTAGAGGCAAATATTTCTACATCAATATCACTACTTAACATATTTCTAATATGTTTACATATATCGTTATAATCTGTACTTTTACATATGGATGCATCTGCCTGTGGATTATATACAATAATTTTCGCTTTGACTTTAAGCCCCTTTTCTCTTATATGTTCAATAACATCTCCGTATCCATTTCTGCCAAAACAGATAATGCGTATTTCCGAATTTGGATGTTTTTCAAGCAGTTGATTTGTGTAGCGTGTAACATCTGTAGAATTATATTCAAAAGTTTTAATATAAGCTGGACAAACCATCTGACCTCTAACTTTATCAGCAAGTTTTTGTGAATCATGTTGAAAATTTTGATATTGATTATTCAAATTGTCAATCATTTTTTTTAGTTCATCAAGAATGCTTTTTTCACCTTTTTTTGATATATATGTAAGTAATGCACTAACACTCAACCAAATCATTATTGATAAGAAGATTAAAAAACATATCCCAGCAATTATCTGACATGGAAGATTAAATTCAGGAAACAATCCTGATATTGAAGACATAAAAGATATAGAGCCAATAAAAAATGAACCTACACTAGCTATCGTTATAGCTTTTTCTTTCGTCCTCATAAATCTTTTCACTCCTTAATAATCTTTTATATTCTTCATATCAATAATATGATTTCTATTAAAACCATAATTTTCATTTATTATACATAATTTTAGTATAACCCGTCCATATATTTCCCGTCCAGAACATCTTTCAGATACTGTCCATACTGATTCTTTTTCAGAACTTCATAAACTTTCATAACTTCTTCTTTTGAAATCCAGCCGTTCAGATATGCAATCTCCTCCAGACAGCCGATCTTACGGTGCTGATGGGACTCCATCGTCTTAACAAAATTCGTTGCATCCACAAGACTCTCATGCGTCCCCGTATCAAGCCACGTAAATCCCTGCCCAAGAAGTTCTACACTCAGATCTCCCTGCTCCAGATAGATACGGTTCAGATCAGTAATCTCCAGTTCTCCTCTGGCACTGGGCTTAAGTTCTTTTGCATAATTCACTACCCTGTTATCATAAAAATACAATCCCGTAACACAGTAATTACTCTTAGGTACCTGTGGCTTCTCTTCAATAGAAATCGCTTTTCCTTCTTCGTTAAACTCTACAATGCCAAAACGCTCCGGATCATCCACATAATACCCGAATACCGTAGCCCCGGCTCCGGATTCCGCGTTGTTGACTGCGGCCTTCAATCGTTTCTTCAGACCATGTCCCGCAAAGATATTATCACCAAGAATCATAGCGACAGAACTGTCGCCGATGAATTCTTCTCCAATGATAAATGCCTGCGCCAATCCGTCCGGACTAGGCTGGACTGCATATGTAAGGTGAATTCCAAATTGATGACCATCTCCGAACAGCTCTTCAAACCTCGGGGTATCCTGCGGTGTAGAGATAATCAATATATCACGGATACCAGCGTTCATAAGGACTGACATCGGATAGTAAATCATCGGTTTGTCATAAACCGGCAGTAATTGTTTTGACGTTACCATTGTGAGAGGATACAGACGGGTGCCTGAACCTCCAGCTAAGATAATTCCCTTCATTTTACTAATTGCCTTTCACTTTTAGACTTTATTTTTTTATGCGACCATCATATTGACTTTTACAAAAACAATATGACACCCCACTTAAAAATTATGGATTTTCCTCGATTAATATTTTTTTGACTCAGCATATACACGCTTAGAACTGAAAATATGCTGCTTTGTATGTACTAATGTCCTGCCCTAGCATTTTCTAGTCCATTCGTAGCAAAGGTTATAAAATCAATAGTTATATCATAACTTTTTATAAATAATAAATTGAATATTCCGGTCCTAAATGGACGACAGTCCGGTCGAAGAGTACCGCAATAAAATGACTGATTGGGGCCTACCAT
>CALURS010000084.1 GCA_944323215.1 Candidatus Gastranaerophilales bacterium
AAAAAGCCTATACCCAACATCAAAACTATTGTAAATAGAACTTTGTATTGCTTAACTCCTGCTACAAAATCTATCCCCAAATGCAAAGCAAAAATTTCACCTGACGGCATATGTGCAAAAATTCGGTCATAACTTTCAAAATTAATATCTTTTAGTTTGTTCTTTATATTAAACAAAAACGGTGTAAAATAATTAACATTGTAAACATTCCCGTACCAACCTGTTTTATAAAAAGGTTTTTTACGAATAAATGAGTTCAAGATAAAATTTGGTTTAATTACATCTACATTATGTCCTTGCAACTCCCAAGACTTCACAAAATTATAAAGAGTTTTAGGTGTTTTAATTTCATCATCTTTAACAGGATATAAATCAGTAATCATTAATATTTTCATCACACATCTCCATACTTATTCTTTTCAAAACAAAGAATGTTTATCAACGAAAACGCCATAACTATTATCAATAATACAACTGCTAATGCGGATGCGTAACCTAAATCAAGATTTTCAAACGCACGTTCATATATATAATATACAATAGTTTTGCTGGAATTTAAAGGTCCGCCTTTTGTCATAACATAAATTTCTGCAAAAACCTTCATCGCAGAAATTGAGCTTATTGTAGTAACAAGAGCAATTACAGGCATAATATGTGGAATAGTTACTGTAAAATGTTTTTGCCAAAATCCTGCTCCGTCAACATCACAAGCTTCATATAGTTCTTGAGGTACACCCATTAATGCTGCCAGGTATATCATCATATAATATCCGATTCCCTTCCAGATTGTTACTATTGCAACAGATAGAAGTGCAAATTTTGTATCGGTTAGCCAGCCTATTGGATTTATTCCAAATAATGAAATGATATAGTTCAAAATCCCTTCTTGTGCATATAACCACTTAAATGCTATGGCTGCTACTACTATCGAAACAATTACCGGAAAATAAATTAAAAGTTTATACAGCGTAAGCATTCTCAATTTCTGGTTAATCAGAACTGCTAAAATGAGCGGAAATATTACCAAAATTGGTACAGCAATAAACAAATATAAAAAAGTATTTAATAGTACTTGATAAAAAACAGGTGAAGAAAGGAGTTTAAAATAATTTTCAAGTCCCGTAAATGTCGGGTTATAAATAGAGTTTGAATAATCCTGAAAACTAAGAAATATTGTTTGAACAAACGGGATAAAGAAAAAAACTATAAGCACGATAAGTGCCGGTAATAAGAAAATATACGGTGAATATTTAGAATAAAATTTCATATAAAAAATCCCATCTTATTTTAATTTTATCAATCGTACTAAAAAAAACAATACAACTATTAACGTACTTTATAACATCTAAAAATAAAAGACCTTTACGCACCCAGTACTCTGATGTATAATGGCAGGGTATGATGAAGGATTTAAACAAATTATCGGTTGCATTTTACTGGCATCTGCATCAACCTGTATATCAATTGGAAGATACGTTTTTAATGCCTTACGTAAGGCTTCATTCCGTTAAAGATTATCTTGATATGATTCTTGTTTTGGAAAAATTCCCTTCTCTAAAGCTGAATTTTAATATTGTACCTTCATTAATAGATTCAATCCTTAGTTATACAGAAGACGGATTAACAGATGTTCAGCAGGATTTAACGCTTAGTAATATAGAAGAATTGACAGAGGATGAAAAAGCCTTTATTCTCAACAACTTTTTTAATGCTAACTATGAAACAATGATTTTAAAAAGTGAGCGATATACTCAGCTTTATAAGAAAAGGTTTAAAACTCAAGAACCCCAAGTAGATGAATTTTCTAATCAAGAGATATCGGATATAATGGCTCTTTATAATCTTGTTTGGATTGATTCGACACATATTAATCGGTATCCTGAGTTTAAATACTTATTTGATAAGCAAGATAACTATACCTTTGAGGACAGGAAAAACATAATTGCTTTACATTTAAAGATTATGTCCGAAATTATTCCGACCTATAAAAAGTTTTTATCTGAAGGCAGGATAGAGATAACAACCAGTCCGTATTATCATCCGATTTTACCAATAATACAGGATGTTAAAGCTGTGCAAAAAAGTATTCCAACGCTTGAAGGTTTGCCGCAAAGATTTACGATGTCAGTTGATGCTAGAAAACAAATTCGATCAGGTCTTGATAGAATAGAAGAAGTTTTTGGCGTTCGTCCGAAAGGCTTTTGGCCGCCGGAACTTTGCTTGAGTAATAAAACTTTAAACACGCTTGCTGCCGAAGGGATTAAGTGGACAATATCGGATGAGGCTATACTTTCTGAGTCAATTAATTTTTCATTTATAAGAGATTTTAAGAGTAATCTTGAGGATCCTTATCATTTGCTTAAGGTATATGAATTTAAAGACAAATCAAGTCCGATTGATGTAATTTTTAGAGATCGTTCGCTTCCTAATCTTATAAATTTTGAATATGCAAATGTTGATGGTATTTTAGCTGCTAAAGATTTGTATGATAAAATCAAATCAATACAATCAAAGCTTCTGGTTTCACCGGATAAGACTCATCTTTTAACTATTGCTCTTGATGGTGAGAATTGTTGGGAGCGATATGACAATGATGGAAAAGAATTTTTAGATACAATTTATTCGGAACTGGAAAATGACACAAGTATTGAGACTGTGTTGATAAGTGATTACATTGAGAAAGATGAGCATAAAAAAGAATTAAAGAAAATTTATGCAGGTTCTTGGATAAATAACAGTTTTCAGTATTGGATAGGGGATTTAGAAAAAAATCTGGCTTGGAGTAGTGTAAAGAGAGTCAGAGATGATATTTTCAGCTTTAAAAAAGAGCATCGGGATGTTCCAAGACGTTTGCTTGAAGATGCAATGAATGAACTATATATCTGCGAGGGCAGTGACTGGTTCTGGTGGTATGGTGAGCCAAATAATTCAGGGCAAGATTATATTTTCGACTATATTTTTAGAGAACGCTTAAAAAATATATATAAAATTCTTGGGTTAAATACCCCTGAGTTTCTTGATTCATCTTTTATTTCAACGAACGATTTAACAATGCGATATCCAGAAAGGCTGTTATCGCAAACAATAGACGGAAAGTTAGTTTCGGATAAAAATTGGGAGCAGGCAGGTAGCATTGTAATTCCTGATGGACCTGTTTTTCAGGAAAACAAATTGTTTGATAAAATTGCATTTTGTAATGATACAGAAAATATTTATCTTAGAATTTATCTTAATAAAATTTCAGATAAAAATTCCAGAAAAATTAATCAGTTTCATATCTATACCAGAAATGCTTCAAAGCTTATAGAAGGGGCTGCCATAAGACTAATTAATAAGAATGAAGAAAACTCACCTGTTGTAAAAGAAAAGTTTAATAATGAACTGGTTTTAACAATTATACAAGACGAAATGTTCCCGATACGATTTCTTGGCGTAAAGGATAAAAACTGTTGGAATATTGCCGATGCAAATAATATCAAGATTGTACGTGATGAAGTTATAGATATAGAGTTACCTTTCAGAGATTTAGGAATAAATCACGGGGATTTATTAGAATTATTTTTTGCAACATCAGATAATGGTATAAAAGATACATACATACCTAAAGATGCCTTATTAGTTTTAAAACGAGCCTAAAATCCAACTAAAGTTATACCTGAAAATATGGTTATATTCTATAAATACAGGATGTATTAACTCTTTTGTAATGTCAAAATGTAGGTATAATTACTGAAAGAGGCAATAATGAATTTACACGAAGAATGCTTGCTAAAATATCTTATGAATTCCTGCAATTTAACAACCTCAACTGATACATTATTAAGATGTAATCGACTGATAGAAAAGAAATTTAATACACAAAATGTTGCAAAAATGGCTCGGCTAAATTATACTTATAACCGTTAGGTTATACGAGGATTGGGCTTTTGAAAAAAATAGAAAATGTTACTTTGCTGAATATCCTTGCTTCTGCATTGATTATTCTTACAGCAGTTATTGTTTTTTCCCTTTTAGCTAAAAACAATATATTTACAAATTTTATACAAGATGCTGAAAACAAGTCTTTTGACTATAGACAAAGACTTTTATCAGAAAGAAAAGATACTTTCTTAACTAAAAATAATATTTCTATAGTTACAATTGACGATGTAAGTTTTGAATACCTTTGGGACAAATATGGAGAATGGCCGGTCCCCAGAAATGTATATTCTGAGCTTATTAACCAAATTGAAAAGACAAAACCTAAAGCTATTGTTTTTGATCTTTTATTTATCAAGTCTTTAAAGAGCTCAAACCAAGCAGACCAAGAGTTAATAAATACGGTCAATAAATATAATAATATTTATACTGCAATGAACTTTGATAATATCCCATCTGATGCCAGAAAGCCAATAGATTTACCTGAAAAATTGCAAGTTAAAGTTGATAATCAATCTCCTATAACAAATTTAACCGAAAAAATGACTTTTACAAATTGTCGCCCAATACTGTCGGGACTTATCAACGGAAACGCTCATGTCGGAATTGCGAATGTAAACAGAAGCACCGATGGTATTATAAGAACAGTATCCCCGTTTGCTTATTATAAAGAAAACTATTATCCTTATCTTTCTTTACTTGCGGGAGATATGTGCTTTAATAAAGAACAAACTAAGCAGTATAAAATTAACTCAAAATCAGAATTAATTATCGGTGATAAAAAAATCCCTCTAACGCAAAACGGAGAGGCAATATTAAATTGGTATGGCGGAGCTGGAAAAGTATTTGATATGGTGCCAATGTACAAGCTTCTTTTAAATGCAAAAAATAATACAAGTGAGTATAGTTTTAAAAATAAAGTAGTCTTTGTCGGTACAACAGCTACAAGCCTTCACGATACTAAAAGTGTTCCGGTATCAAGGCTTTATCCTGGAGTGGAAATTCATGCCACTTTCTTTAATAATCTTATTGATAATAATTTTATTGCTAAAACCGTCTTATTTACAGATATATTAATATTGGTTCTTGTTTCCTTAATTACTGTTTGTATTGTATTTGCATCATCAAGTGCAATATTCGCAACATTATCAACAATAATGCTTATTTTGGGTTATACATTAATAACATACTACTGTATGTCTTTTGCTAATCTATGGGTACCATTAGTATTACCTACGATTGCTGTTATTATTACTTTTGCACTATCATATATCATAAAATACATAATAAAATCAAAAGATTTTGAGTACCAATATAAATTAGCGACGGTAGATGGTTTGACTGATTTGTATAATCATAGGTACTTCCAAGAAAATTTAGCTCAGCAAATAGAAACAGCAAAGCGTTATGGGACAAATGTATCACTAATAATAGTAGATATAGACTTTTTCAAAAAGTTTAATGATACCTATGGTCATCAGGCAGGAGATGCCGTTTTAAGGCAAGTCGCTCAAACCTTAAAGAAAAATGTAAGAACCAGCGATGTTGTATGCAGATATGGTGGAGAGGAAATGAGTATAATTCTTCCAAATACCAATAATAAAGAAGCAAGAGCCAATGCAGAGCGTATATGTAAAGCCGTAGCCGAAAGAGTGTTCAAGCTCAATGCGACAGTAGAATGCCATGTTACAATAAGCCTTGGCGTAGCAACATATCCTGAAGGCGGAGAATTACCGAAAGATTTAATCGAAACAGCCGATAAAGGGCTTTACAGAGCAAAAGAAAACGGTAGAAATCAAGTAGGTTCAGCAGAATAGAGAGAGTTTGTATGGGTGAAACGGTAACAGTAATAGGTGGAGGTCTAGCAGGTTCAGAAGCAGCATTACAACTTGCGAAGCGTGACATAAAGGTTAAACTTTATGAGATGCGTCCTCATAAGAGTACAGGAGCACATAAAACAGAAAAATTTGCTGAATTTGTATGCTCAAACAGTTTAGGGTCGTATGATTTAACAAATGCTAGCGGACTTCTTAAAGAAGAAATGAAACTGCTTGGCGGAGAATTAATAAAAATAGCTTTTGAATACCAAGTACCAGCAGGTAGTGCACTTGCAATTGATAGGGAAGGTTTTTCACAAGCCATAACTGATAAAATAAAATCTAATCCGTTGATTGAAATAATTAACGAGGAGCAAACTCAAATTCCTGATGGAGCTGTAATCATAGCCTCTGGACCGCTTTCTTCAGATGCTATGGCCAATTCAATAAAAGAGTTTACAGGCTGTGAACATCTTCACTTCTTCGACGCTATTGCACCAATTATTGAAAAAGACAGTATAAATTTTGATAAGGCTTTCTATGCTTCAAGATATGATAAAGGTGAAGCATCTTACATTAACTGTCCAATGAATAAAGAAGAATATGAAAAATTCTATAACATACTAATAAACGCACCTCGCATTGAACTGAAAACCTTTGAAAAAAATGCTAAATACTTTGAATCATGCCTTCCTGTAGAGGTTCTTGCCTCAAGAGGTGTTGATACTTTAAGATTTGGTCCAATGAAGCCTGTTGGATTAATTGATAAACGTACAGGAATCGAAAATTATGCCGTAGTTCAATTAAGGCAAGATAACTCAGCAAAAACTCTATATAATATTGTAGGATTTCAAACTAATTTGAAGTGGGGTAGCCAAAAAGAATTAGTACAATCAATTCCGGGGCTTGAAAATGCAAATATAGTAAGATACGGTGTAATGCATAGAAATACATTTATAAACAGTCCACAAATCTTGACCCCAATGTTGAATACAAGAACCCGAAAGAATTTATTTTTTGCAGGTCAGCTGACAGGTACTGAAGGATATACAGAATCAATAGCTACAGGGCTATTAGCAGGAATTAATGCCGCAAAATTCGTATTAGGCGAAGAACTCTTAGAACTCCCTAAAGATACAATTCTAGGTGCACTGACCCGCTATATCTCAGATGAGGCACATACAAGCTTTCAACCTATAAATTCTAACTGGGGAATCCTTCCACCTGTAGAACTTCCTAAAAAAGAACGTAAAAACAAAAAACTTAAAGCAGAACTGCTTTCTAAACGCTCTATAGAATCATTAAAAACATTTATGAATTAGTTTTTAGCCGTTTGTCTTTATGTAATCGCAAATATTTGTTTGCGGTACATAATCATAATTGTTCATTTCAATTTTGTTTATGATTGTAGAACGTTTTTTACGGTATAGCATATCAATAAACGCTTCTAATCTGGTAATAAATCCAGCTTCTCCTGTATGCTCATCAATTGTGAGTGATAAAAGCGGCTTGCCAAATTCCTTTGATTTCCTGATAATATTCTCAATCATCAATGAATCCGGACCGCACCCAAACGAAGTCAAAACCACCATTCCATCAATTTTGTTATCTTTTAAATAGTGTCCCGCAGAACCTGTCATCTCGTATTGGTTTGCCCAGTAAGGTTTTTGGTCAAGTGCAGTAATACCCTCGCTCATTTGCTTGTCAGTAAGTTGAAGTGCTGTGAACACTTTTACATCCATTTTTTCAAGTTTGTCAAAAATCTTCATCGAAGCACGTTCATCATAAATATTATATCCGTGAGATATTAATGCAACAGAAATCGGATATTCTTTATTTGATTTTTCTAAGAATACCTTTCCTTGTATAGCATAATTCATCGCCGATTTGTAACTCATACCGGAATTAAGCATAACCCTAAAGTTGTTATATACCTTCCAACCAGCCTTAGAAGCCTTCTTAATAAGTTTTTCATCAGTAATGCCAAAAGGTGCAACAGCCTCCTTTAAAAAGCTG
>CALURS010000085.1 GCA_944323215.1 Candidatus Gastranaerophilales bacterium
CATTCAAATAAAACAGGTCAAAGCGGTATAAGTCTTGAAGATGCATACAAAATTATGATAAATGAATATCCTGAAATATTAAAAAATCTTACGGAAAAACAGGAGGAGACAGAATGAAATTATCTGTAGTCATGCCTGTATATAATACCAAAGAACAATTTTTACGAGAAGCGATTGAAAGTGTTTTAAATCAAACATTTATGGATTTTGAACTTCTTATTATAAATGATGGTTCAACAGATACTAATGTAGAAAATGTTATTTTGTCTTATAAAGACAAACGTATCAAATACTTAAAACAAGAAAATATAGGACTTGCCAGAAGTTTAAACAAAGGCTTTAAACTTGCAACAGGTGAATATGTTGCAAGAATGGACGGAGATGATATTTCGCTTCCAAATAGATTTGCCGAACAAGTTGAATTTTTAGACAAACATACTAATATTTCTTTGTGTGGCTCTATTGTAGAAAAGTTTAGAAATAATAAGTCTAAAATCCGCAAATATCCTGCCAATCCAAAGATTCTTGAATTATTAAAGGAGTGTTGTATATGTCACCCTTCAATAATGATAAGAATTGCTGACTTTAAAAAATTTAATCTTGAATATAATCCAGATTATAAATGTGAAGATTATGAGCTTTGGTCGAGAGCAATAAAATATCTTCAATTCTATAATATTCAAAAACCTCTTTTGAAATATAGAGTTCACGGTAATAATCTTAGTTTACAAGCCGCAGATTTCAAAAATCATGTTATGCAGGTAAAAGAAAACATAATCAATTATATAACATCAGATAAAAAATTGATATTGGCTCTTAGAAAAAAATATATTAAAAAAAATAAATTTTGGAAAAATCTCTTTTCGTTGTCTAATGGTTCAACGAGAAAAATATTATTAATTTTGGGAATAAAAGTACCATTATGGAAATTGTAATGCAGGAGTATATGATATGAATGTTAAAAATAGATTTAATATTGTTTTTGCGATAAATAATAGTTATGCGGATAAATTATATGTAACACTTCTTTCTATCCTAGAAAATAATAAAAATAACCCAATAAGTTTTTATATCATATCTCAAGACTTGGAAGATAAAAAGCAAAAAAAATTTTTGTTTTTAGAATATTGTTATAAAAATTGTCATATAAATTTTGTTAGCCCCTTCACAAATGTATTCAAAGATTTAAAATTAAATATCTCATACATAACCAAAGAAACATATTACAGATATATTATAGCAGACTTGCTTCCTAATGAAGATAAAGCTCTCTGGCTTGATTCCGATTTAGTGGTAAATGGCAGGCTTGATAAATTATATAATTTAGACTTAAAAGATTACTTTTGTGCTGGTGCTGAAGATTTGTTTATAAAAAATCTGGATTATAAAAAAGAAATAGGCTTTAATGACAATGATTTATATGTAAATGCCGGAGTATTACTTTTAAACTTACACAAGATAAGAGAACTAAATCTTTGTACTCAATTAATCAATAAAACTAGGGAGTTAAGTAACAAAATCAAATATCAAGATCAAGATATTATTAACATTGTATTTAAAAATCATGTAAAACAATTTGACAGCATTTATAATTTTGCTTCTGCTAATGTTAGTAAAGAGAAGGAAAAAAGAAAAAAGGCTATTATTATACATTATACAGGCAGCCTAAAACCTTGGGATAAGAAGTGTAAAAATAAATTAAAAAAAATCTGGCTAAAATATGCATTAAAGGCAACTTGTATTAAGAACAAAAAAATTAAAGTAGGACTTATTATAGATGAGTTTTTCGGTGGTGCTGGTACTGCTTTTGGCGGTTATGGATTTCTAGCACGAAAATATATTTGTAAATATATTCCGGATAAAAACATACAGATTGATGTTTTATTAGGACGTGGAAAAAATTTATCCGCTCAAAAATATCATGTTGATGATGTTGATTTATATAGATTACCGAAACCAAAGTTTCTAGCGAAAAAATGGCTAAACAGACAGAATTACGATATTTATCTTTCAATTGAGTTAGTTGATAATTTTGTACTGCAAATGGAATCTAACAAAAAGAAAAAACTTATCCTATGGATTCAAGATCCGAGACCATGGTATTCATGGCGTAACTCTATAGATACAATGACAACAGTAAAAGAGCCTTGTTTCTATAACCAAGAGATTTATATGACAGTAAATAAGTGGTATAAAGAAAAACGTGTCAAGTTTATTTCACAAGGAAATTCCTTAAACCCACTTGCAAAAGATTTATATTGCTTACCAAATGAAACTCCTATACAATATCTACCAAACCCTATAGAAATTGATTTTAATTATGAATTTAATATAAATACAAAAACAAAAAATATTATATTTCTAGGAAGATTAGAAACACAAAAACGAGCATGGTTATTTTGTGAAATTGCCAAACGTATGCCAGAATATAATTTTTATGTTTTAGGACAATTTTTTAGATATCCAGAAGAAAATCATAAAATGCTTGATGAATATATGAATGGTTCAATACAAAACTTGCATTTTGTTGGTCATGTTGATGGTAAAGAAAAAAAAGATTTAATAAAAAATGCACGAATATTGCTTAGTACAGCTATTTGGGAAGGAATTCCAATTTCCTGGTTGGAATGTCTCTCATACGGTACACTTCTTGTATCTGATTTAGAAAGAGAAAACTTAGTATCTAAGTTTGGCAAGTATGTTGGAGAAATTTCCGGTGATGGCTTTGATGGTATTGATAAATTTTTACCAGCAATAAAAGAACTAATGGAAAACGATATATTGTATGCAGAAAAGGCTAATGCGGCAATTAAGTATATAAGAGAAACCCATAATATAGAAAATTTTAAAAGAGATTTAAGAGAAGTTATTGTAAGGGAATGTATATGACACAACAGCCGCTATTTTCAATAATTATACCCTGTTTTAATGCTGAAGAATATATAAGTGAATGTTTGGATTCAATATTGCAACAGAGCTTCAAACATTATGAAGTAATATGCTTAGATGACAACTCTACTGATAATACAGTTTCTATAATTGAAAAATACATGATAAGTGATAAAAGAGTTCAGTTAATCAAGCATGAATCTAATGTTGGACCTGGGAGACTCAGAAATGAAGGGATTAAATTGGCTATTGGTGAATACCTAACATTTTGTGATAGTGATGATTTCTATGAAAACAACTTTTTTACTAAACTTGCAAATGCTATTAATAAAAATAATGATTTAAAAATTATAGAATTCAAATTTAATATTTATAAAAATACTGAAAAGATTGAAGCATCATACTTAAACAGAGGTTATAGCGGTATCAAAAACACAAATACTGAAAATATAATGCTCGCAACAGGAAATGGGAACAAATGCTATAAAAGAGATTTTATTATAAATAATTGCTTACAAAATTGTGTAAATAATTCAGCCGGAGAAGAAATACCAATGAATATTTGTGCGTTTTTGCTCGCACAACAATTTTATTATCTCAATGAAATTGGATATAACTGGCGTTTTAATAAAAAATCTCTTAGTCGAAATCCACAAAAGAATTTACAATTTTTTAATGACGTTTTTATAATGCTAAAAGAATTAAAGAATGAGTTATTAAGGTTAAATTTATACAAAGAAGATGATTTTAGAAATTATGCCAATACCATAATGAAATGGCACATACACGAAAAACAATGTTTTAATAAGAATTACTTTATTTATGTATTAAGATGTAACTCTTATTTTCGAAAATGGCATATTAAACATAAAAGTTTTTTAAAGATAGTCCTAGATTCTATTTTAAGAAAGAGGAATAATGAATAATATAGATAAAAGCACATGTTATGGGTGTTTTAATTGTGAATCAAAATGTCCACATAATGCAATAAGCATTAAATATAATACAGAAGGTTTTTATGAACCTTCTGTAGATTATACTAAGTGTAAACATTGCAATCTCTGTAAAAAATATTGTCCAATTAATTCAAACAAAATTGACAATATGTTTAACACTAATTTTCAACAAAGATTTTATATTGGTTATTGCAAGAATAGAACTACATTAAACAACTCTTCCTCCGGCGGAATATTTTTCCTTATAGCCAAATCAATTATTGATACAAATGGTTATGTCTGCGGTGCTGGTTTTAGAGATGGCATTTTACAGCATTTCTTGGTTAATACAATAGAAGATATATCTGTATTACAAGGCTCTAAGTATTTACAAAGTAAAATTGGAACAACATTTATAGAAATTGAAAAGCTTTTAAAGCAAGACAAACTTGTTCTTTTTTCAGGTACTCCTTGTCAAGTCGCAAGTTTAAAACTATTTCTCAATAAAAGTTATTCTAACCTTATTACAATTGACTTAATATGTCATGGTACACCCTCTCCACAATTATTTTATAATTATGTTGATGAAATATTTCAGAAAAAAACCTTCATTGAAAATTGTACATTTAGGGATAAATCTGCTGGTTGGCACAAGCCTAAATTAGTTTTATCAACCAATAATGGGTTATATAGCAATTTTATGTCAGAAGATTTATTCTGTAAGGCTTTTTGGGGGAACATTATTTTAAATGCTACCTGTTCTAATTGCATGTTCGCACAAACTGCAAGAATAGGTGATATAACGCTTGGTGATGCTTGGAATGCACAGTATCTATTCAGGGACTTTGAGAATAAAATGGGCACTTCTCTAATATTACTCAATTCTCACAAAGGTTATAATATATTCAAAAAACTTAAATCCCATATAATAGCAAAACAGATTACAAAAAAAGAAGCTATTTGCGGTAATGATGCATTAGAGCGACCTTTTATGAGTCACGTAAATAGAACTTCCTTCTTTAGCAAATATGAACTTCATGATACTTCGTTAAAAACACTCTTACAAGAGAGCTTAGACATATCTAAAAATGTTGCTATATTAAATTTTAGTTTTGAAAACTCCAATTTCGGAGCAATACTAACAGCTTTTGCTTTAAATAAATTCATAAATCAAAACGGATATAATGCCTATAATATAGACTATACTCCGGTTTGGTATAAAGAAGAGCCAAATACATATTTTAAAACATTTAAAGATAGATATATCCCTCATACTTCAAAGTGTCACGATTTTAAAGATTTACAAAGTTTAAATAATCAATTTTCTACTTTTGTTGTTGGTTCAGATCAAGTATTCCGTCCTAAATTTGCAAGTGATAAAGATGGTATATATTATCTTAATTTTGTTAAAAATTCTAAAAATAAAATCTCATGTGCGGCTTCTTTTGGAGTTAATTTTTGGGAAGGGGATAAAATCACAAAACAAAAAATACGTTACTATTTGTCAAAATTTAATTTTATTAGTGTAAGAGAAGATAGCGGAAAAAGTATAATAAAAGATATTATTAATAGAGATGTTACGCACTTGCTTGACCCTGTATTTTTCTTAGATATCCAAGATTATTTAAGCTTTATAAATAATAAAAAACCTAATGACGATTGTGTTGCTTATATATTACATGAAAGAACTCGAACAAAAATTTTAGAACAATACAGTTTTATTAAGAATATTAGATATAATTTATCTATAAATGAATGGCTAGAAAATATTTATAATAGTCAATTAATAATAACGGATTCATTCCACTGCATTTGCTTTTGTTTGCTCTTTAATAAAAAATTTGTTGTAATTGTTAATAAACAGTGTCCTTCAGAAAGAATTGAATCTTTATTCCGAATGTTCAAACTCCCTAATAAAATTTTATATGACGATATGAAACTTTCTTGGGAATTGATAAATAATAATATAATTAATCCTAATAACATACAACAATATATAGAGGAACTAAGAAATAAACATAAAAATATATTTATTAATGCAGTCAAAAATCCAATTAAAAAAGATTCGACAGAACTGAATATAAATTTAAAAAAGTTAAAAACAATCAAACATAAGATTAAAATACTTAGATTTTTCTCTTTGGGCAAGAAGAGAAAGGAGTATAATAATAGGTTAAAAAGAATAGAAGCTATAAGACACATTATTTTTTCTGAAAAAAATAACAACTAAAAATTGTGCACAGTGATATATTCGTCATTGTCTGCTATAATTAAAAGAAAGGAAGGTTTCAAATGGATTTAAGAACACGAATTTTAGAGTATTTAAGAACTCATAATACTATTGTTGGAGGTGTTGTTGAAGATTCAATGCAATGGGTAATTGCAAATCAAGACGCAAGAAATATAACATCACAAATGATAAGAGAAGAAGTAAATAGGTTAATTGATGATGGTATTTTAGCAGAAAATGAACGTGGGAGACTTATTGTCACCGAGCTAGGTTTTAATGTAATACATGGAAGGCAATAAAAGGAGTGTATTATGAAAACGAAGCTGGAACTAAATATAAACAATATCCAAGAAGAACACCAAAATGTACTTGATTCACCTGATTATGGTAATGATTATAAATTAATCTATGAAATTCTAAATAAATATCCTAAGAATACAGAAAAAGAGATTGTTGCTTTAAAAATATATCTTATTAATACTACAAATTCAACAAATCTCCGAAGATATAAGCAAAAAATACATATTTCAGAACTGGCTGATATAATAACAAAAATAAAGAATTTTGATAAACGAGTAGAAGATGGAGATCCTGGGTTGGTCGAAGAATTAGCTAAAGGTAATGGGACAGTAAAACTTTTTTCTTTTGCTTCAAAATATTGTTGTTATCATAATTCAATAGTTTATGAGAAAGACGACTATTATATTTTTGATACCGTACTAAAGAATAATTTGCATAAGTATTTTGAGGAACTTACTCCAAACCTACTGGAACAATACAGAACTCAATTAAATTATAAGTCATATAAAGATAGTTTAGATAAATGTTTGGAAGAGCATAATTTGCTTGGGTATGAGTCTATTCGGCGGCGATTTGACCATTTTGTTTGGAATCAATTCCGACCAAAAAGCAAAGAAGAGGAGAACCATGTTTAGTAATAGAGAAGAATGTAAAAGGTGCTTAGAATGTAGTGATTTACTTTACAAGCAGTTAAAAACAAATGTAGAAGATCAAGGTCGTTATGTTTCAATTATAGGAACAGTATTTTTTGTTGCACTTATTACTATTTATACCTCTATAACAAAAGATTTGTCGCAAAATGCTAGGAATTGTTTTATTATAAGTTTTTTAATATCTGTATCTAGTTTTGTAATCAATGAGATGATTAACATGATTAGAACTTTCTCAGAACAACTTTACTGTCAAGATTTATGGCAAAAGTTCTATGAACGAAAGAAAAGTCTGCCCAAAATACAACAAAAAGCAAATATATATAATAATAAACTTTACAAAAATAACTTCACAGTTTGGATAATATGCTTTTGTGTTAGTATTCTTTCTGGTTCAGTTGCCGTAATAACATTGTGCGTCTCTCTATTTTAATAATGAAACTATTCTATTAATTTTGAAAGATTTAATGCAATTTGTAAGTAAATTTACTTGCACACAAATGACACACGGTGAAAAATTAAAAACCAATCTATTTTAAGTTAACATTTCTACAAAATAAAGCAACTTTTTATGACCAAAATACTTTATATATATAAGTGTCGAAGGTGATATTTTATGTGCACAGTTAATCCTATCATGTATCAAAACCAAACAGATAAACTACCTCAAATTCAGCAGGATTATGAGGAAGTAAAGAATACTGTTGATAAAGAAAACAAACTACCTTCAA
>CALURS010000086.1 GCA_944323215.1 Candidatus Gastranaerophilales bacterium
TTTTGTTTTCTTTTGCATCTTTATGTTGAAGTTTTGCTACTTTAGCTTTTAGTTCCTGTACAATGGTATATTCTTTAATAATCTTTTCTTTTTCTATTAAAAGATCCCCTAATACAGTTTCTGCTATCCTTACATCCTCTAAATTAAGAATAGCAGGAATAACTTTGTCCTCTAAATTTAGTTTTTCGACAAAGTTTATAGCAGTATCAAAATTATCTTCATACATTAATTGACGAAGCATCATTGATAATACATTCGGTGAAGACATTGGCTCGATTGCTTTGCCGGTTCGTTCAGAATCATCATTTAACACTACATCTACGTTATCAAATTCTTGAGCTACTGCTCCTTGTAGGCCATCTCGTTCTGCGCTCATTAATATTTCCTGTACTCCGATATATTTTGCACTTTGAAGCATTGCATTTAAATTTGCCTTTATGGCTGGTTTTACTGTATCTTTCTTTACCAAACCATTGTTTCCGTCTTTTGTAAAGAGTTCTAAATAGTCATTAAGCATTTTGCTTGGATTATTAACTATATTGTATTTCAAGGATAAGTCCATAACTTCGTCATATTTTGCTTGTGAATTTGCACTTTCTTGCTTCATTGAATCAATCCATTCATTTATTTTGGCGTGTACCTTATCCCTATATTTTGGTGTGACCTTCAAACGTAAATATATTTCTATTGATGTTTTTAAATCTGTTTCTAAAAATTTTAATTTTTCAGCGTATTCTTCTTTACTGCATAAGCTTAGCAAAGATTTACTTATACTGTTAAGTTGTTCTGCTGTTACTTCGTATTCACTAAGGTTGATTGTATTATTATCTGAGGTTAATATTTCTAACAAATTTGATACTACGGGATTAAATTCATTAATTTTTTTAATATTTATCATAAATGATTTAATCTCTTTTTGTAATTCTTGAAATTCTGATTCTGTCAAACGTTTATTTTTATTTTGTTTTATGAATTCATAGATTTTATCAGCAGATTCAAATGCCATTATTTGTTTTTTTACGTTTGATAAATTAATAAACGAAGTTTTAACCAAATTGAGTGATTTTTCGGTTAATTCTTCCCTTATATCTGTAAGCTCTAAGTGTGGATATGCCGGCAGAAGATTATATTTCTTATAATTTTGCTCTTTATACTTAGAAAACATTGTTTTATAAGTTAATTTATCCAGCATATATCTTAATGTCATGTATATATCATCAAATTTTTTCTTTACGTAGGTTGCCCCTGTAACTTTGGAATTAAAACGTTCATATCTGAGATATGGGTTTGTTTCACTTATTTCATATGTTTTTGTATATTCATCTATACACAATTCATCCAATAGCATTTTTATTGCTTGTGATTGTTCAATGCGTATAGCTTTTAACAAGTCATATCCACTGTATTCTTTTATTCCAAGATTTTCTTGACCTATTTTGGGGACAACCTGCTTTTCAAAATTATTGAAATTATAATTTTGTATCATATTGAAAATTTTGATGAAATCTTCATCTGTTTCCGGCTTATAAGTTTCGTCTACCCAGTCAATAATATTTTGGGGTATATTGTTTGAATTTATTTCTTCAGGTTTTAGCTGGTACAAATCATAAATATATCCGGATATTTCTTCTCTTAATTCTCTTGATACATTAACAGGTACTTTTTCTTTATATATCGAAATTATTTCATCAACTATTCCATTTGATATTTCTGCGGACAAGCTTCGTAAGCTACCGTCATATCTGCTATATGATAAATTTTCTTGTATTTTTTGCTTATTAAAAACTTTTGCGATATCTTTTGTTGTCAATTTAATATTATCTTTCTCCAGAATTGGAGTTATATATCTTTCTATTATTTCATTTATGTTCTTATTTGATAATACAAAATTTACACTTTTTACACTTTTTCCGAAAGCAAAATAGTATTTTTCTTTCAATTCTTCGGTCATTTTTTCTTCAAGTTCTTTTAAGTCGCTTAAAGATGAGACCTCGTCAATTTTATCAGTATAAATGTTATTTGGAAATCTATTTCTCAGTGCTGCTTTTTCCAACATAACTTTTAGGATATCGTCGTCCGACAAGGAGTTGTATTCCTCTTCTGTTTCTATACCTTTTTCAAATTTATTACCTATGATTCGTTTTTTGATTTCATCAAAGTTTTTTTCATAAACCAAACGGATTTCATTTAAGTTCTTGATTCGTTTTCTTAATTCTTCTGTTGTCATAGATGATGCGTATCCTTCAAGGACATTTATATTGTCTGTATCATCTATCAATAATGTATCTCGAAGAACTTTTGCCAGTAACAATGCTTTTGGGTTCTTTCCTTGCATTATTATATCTTTTATTAAACCAAAACTATAATCTTCGCTATCGCTTAATTTTTTAAACTGTTTATTATCAACTTGTATTTTTTGAGTTTTTCCAGTGTTATTTAACAAATATTCTACAAAATTTCCATTTCTATAATAATCATTTGTTATATAACCATTTTGGTATCCGTAATTTTTATTATAATCTGTTCTTTTTAATCCATAAGAATCCGTCCAAACATTTTCTGCTTCTGATTGTCCCCAAGAATTATCGTGGAACAGAATATCTTTTTCTTCCATAATTGCCGGATTTTCTTTTGACGGAACTTTCACCGTATCAATTGAGGCTATATACTGTGCATGTAGCCCCATTTCTTTATCGGATACAGAAGTAGAGGTAATTCCGGAATTCTTACCATTTTTTATATCTTTTAACCCCTTTTTTATATCTTTTTGAACAAAATAGGGTTTATCTGTTACCATCTCAAGTATTGCAGCTTCCATATCTGTTGGCAGTCCGCTTGTTGGAAGCGTTGATTGCCAGTACCATCCATTGTTTAAGCCTAATTGACGATAGTACTCAGAATACTCATCTTCGATTGCCTGATACACCATATCTTTTTCTTTTTTAGTTATACTGTACATTGTATTTACAGTTGATAGTATTTTATTGATTTCTGCTCTTTCTGTATTATCTAAAATTGTTAACTTCTTATTTTTTTGCTTATATTCTGCAGTGGGATATTTTGATTTTTCAGCTTGTAATTTATAGTATTCATCAAATTTTTTATTATATTTATTTAATAATGAGGCACGAGGCATAAATCCTTGTTTTTCTAATTCCATTATAACTAAATGCGGATTATATACAGAATTAACTATATCTCCATCTTTTTCAATACAAATCATTTGAGCTATTGTGTTAATCGTTTTAGCCATTTCATTTATTGGCGTAAGTATTTTATCCGGTAGTTGAACTAAGTTTTCTTGCGTAAATTCGGGCTTTAGTCCGTTATTTATTAGTAACTTCTCTAAGAATTCAGGCTTCACACCGGATTCTAATGTTTTAAGTATTTGGTTATAGTAGTTTAGAAAATCATTCTTAATACTTTTTTGATTTATCATCTTAGACGCTTGTTCATAATTATAATCATCGTATGCTCCTGACAAAAGATTACCAACTTCTACTAACTCGTCTATTACCTTATCAGGATTGATGTTTATTTCTTTTGCTATTTCTTCTTTTAGCTTACTATTGTTATATACGGATATTTCATATAGTGCATCTTTTATCATTTTACTCACATCTTCTTTAGTTGGTGCACAGCCAAATAAAGAAGAGTATTTTTCAATTGTAGTTTGGTTAGTCATTATGTCTAATGCATCATTTATTAACTCTTTTAGCTTAATATCGTCATATATGCCAATGCTTTTTCTGACCTCTTTTTTGTATTCCTCATTATCTCCGTCTAATATCTTCAAAGATGTTGTCAATTCTGTTTTTAATGCTTCTTTTTTATTAACCAGATTTAATCGTTTATATAGTTCATCATATAAATATGGCAAGTTCTCTATGTATTCTTTGCTTGAGTTTAAAAATTCTAAAACTTCTTCTTTTGAGTATTCAATACCTATATTCTTTGATAAACTCCCTATGATAAATGAATTGTTAGCATTTACTTTATCTATTAATATTTGAATATTTTCCATAAAGATAGTATCTTCATTTTTAAAATTCATAGATATAATAAAATTACGCAAACGTTCAGAATCCTCACAAGCTTTAATCATCTGATTTCTAAATGCTGAAGCTGCTTTTATTACTAAATGAGCTATTCCAAATTGTGATATTTTTTTAGAAGAATTAATTTCTCTATAGTCTTCTATTAGATTATAAATTGTATCTATTTCTGAGTCTTTTATGTCACGCCCAATAGCATAACTATATCTGGTTGCTATATATGATTTTATTTTTTGTTTTTTTATTGCACTTTCTTCATTATCTACGTATAAAAATTCGTGAGCTATTTGATTGTCATTATCAATTTGTTGTGAGTTTGGTTTTTGTAGTGACATAATACTATTAATAGCATCGTGAGCCATCTCTTTATATTCATCAATAAATATTGACTTAAATATTTGCTCTAAACCGTCTAAAATACTTTTACTATATTCTGCTCTGTCAAGCTTCATATCCGGGCGGTTTTGGTTTACAGACAACTTGTTTTTTATCATCGCAAGTTTTACCTTCTTAAGGGCTGATTCAGTAATACCTAAAGCTTCAAGATACTCACTTTTCTTATGTATTTTTGAGTTTGGATTTATTGTTTTTTTATGTGAATCATTATAAACATTAAATGTAGTACTGTTATATGGGATATAATCTATTTTTATATCTGAAGTTCCGGAGATTGAATCTGCTATTTGCATCCAATTTGCTGCAGAGGCATCGACTATTCTAAATCCATTATTTATCATTCCTGTATAATCAATATTAGCTTTCTTGACAGGTATTTTTTTACCCTCACCCAAATATTTCCTGTCGTAAACCATCATTTCGTCGTTATTATCCAGTTCTTGAATAATAATATCTATATAGTTTCGTTTATACTCATAGGCAAGTAATTTTCGGGTTATTGCAAATACTGTACACATACCATGCGTATTTTGATCTGAATCTTTTATATTTGGAATATTATCATTTACTTTATCAAGTGCCAAATCATTTATTATTTCTGAATATGCCTGAAATTTCTTATCTGTTAGTTGGTCATTTATTTTATAATCATCACTTAAAAAATAGTCGAGCTTCTCTAAAATATACTTTTTGTCACCAAGAGATGTTTCCGATGATATTATAAAATACTCTAAATTGTTTCTGGCAGCATCATATTCTTCTTTAGAAGGATTATATTTCTTCATCTTATCCAAAATATCATAATGAATACTCATTATTTCCTTTTCTTCATTAGTAAGCTCTTTTTCTGAAAATATAGTGTTGAAATTTGCATTTATTTTACTCAATAAACCCGCACTTACGGTTGCTGACAGTGCTAACTTTAATGCTGACATCCATTTATTTTTAGGTTGTTTATTAAATTTAATATTTGTTGCATAACGCATATTTTGAGCTGTTTCTAATAAAAATTTAGTGCCGGATATCGTTCCGTTCATCGCTATATTATTTATTGCTTTCAATATATTCTTTTGATTATTCTCTGCTAAAGAATACCTGTTTTCTGTCATTAATTGCTTTACAAACGCCCTATCCTGCCTTAACCCCTTAAATGTTTCTCTTTCATTAAAATTAATACGCATATTACCTCACTATTTTATTAGTTTTAAAAACAAACAAGATATAATTTGCTATATATTGTGTAAATATTACAAAAGTTTTACATTTTTGCTTGGATAAAATAAAATTTGCCTTTTTTGTCTAAAGCATTCAAACCCAGTAATAACAAGAAATCTGTATTTTGGGTATCATTAAGTTTTGTAAATTTTTTTTTAAAAATAGAGTTTTTTAGCTAGCAGGAAATTATATTAATAAATTTGGATTTTTTTTATTTATACTTTAGGCATAGGGAATTAAGAATTTACCCACAATAATAGGAGTCCGTTCATGAAGAAGATTTTAAACAGTAGTGATGTAAACTGTATTAATGAAAATATGATTAACGAATTGTATACATTAGAAAGTCTTGTTAAAACGACTGTAGAAAATTGTTTAAATAAAGAATGTAACTCAGAATATTATCGGGAGCAAGACAGAAAAAAGAAAATAAGTGAAGAAAGAAATGATTATATTAATATTTTAACAATTGCCTTAAGTAAGATAAAACACATTCAAATGCTAAATACCGAAATAGAAAATTTGATTATTAAATCCAGCCATTAGCAAACGAATAAATATTGATATTTTTTTTTCATAAATCTATAATTGAGAGGGGCAAAAAGTAATTTTTGCTTTTTGCAATAATATATACTTTAATCGGAATGTAGCGCAGCTTGGTAGCGCACCGTGTTCGGGACGCGGGGGTCGCAGGTTCAAATCCTGTCATTCCGATTTTTGTTTTGAGCCTTTATCTTTGATAATGTTGATATGCTTTTGAGGAGTGGATTGATTTGAGCTTACCAAAACAATCCATTAACTTTAAAAGACATTTTTTCCTAAGACTTTTATTTAAAAATATTAGTAACCCTAAGAATGAAAATATACAAGTGTCTAGCATTGTTTTATAATATTTTTTTGATACATTTTTCCCCGATTTTTTCGTCAAAAATATTTTTAAATATCCATTATTGATTGCTCGGTCTACTTCCCATTCAATAGATGTTCTTTCGTTATGTAATACATCATATATCAATTGTTTACTACACCATACAAATTTGTATCCTGCTGCGGTTGCCCGAGAAAAAAAATCAATATCTTCTCCGGTCATTAGACCAAAGCTTTTATCAAACCAGATATTGGATTTCGTGATAATTTCGGATTTAAAGATTACACTGTTTGTTATGCAAATATTTCTCCGACTGCCATGTTTACGTTTTTTTATATTTAACGGTAAAGAACATTCTTTGCCTTCTTTAATTACCAATGGTGCACTTGTAGCACCATCTGCATCATATTCTATCATCGTTTTGTATAATTCTTCTATCCAATTCTCTTTGGGATATTCATCATCATCTAAAAAAGCTATATATTCCCCATTAAGCTCTATGGCTTTTTTTAATACCGCATTTCTTACTTCTGCTATGCTTTTTGCAGGTTCGTGAACATAGTATACTTCAAACGGTATATAATTTTTTGCTGCTTTATATATTGGATAGGCTTCTTTTCCTTCATTATTATCTGATATTACTAAACATAGTTTTTTCCCTTTTGGTGATTTTAATTTTGCTATATGATGAAGTGCATTCTCTAACAATTCATTTCTTTTATATGTGCCGATTCCAATTATTATTAATGACATTTTTACTCCGTTCTTGTACGAGAACAATATTTATAATGTTAGCACGATAATATTTGGTATGCAAGAATCTAAAATTTTATTACAAAAAACATTAGGCAATATTATTCAAAGTCAAAGGAAATTAAAGAAAAAGTCTATTAGTCTAATTGCAAATGAAATAATATTATCTAAATCGGTATGGTCTGAAGTTGAGAAAGGGAATAAGGATCCACAATTTTCTACAATATGGAGAATGGCAGAAGCTCTTGAAATTCCTTTATCAGATTTGATAAAAGAAATAGAAGCCAAGCTTGATGGTAAATTAAATTTTATTGATGAGTAGCCAAATTAGTGATTTTTATTTTTAAAATAAAATCAAAATACAAAAAATCGGAACGACAGGATTTGAACCTGCGACCCCTACCACCCCAAGGTAGTACGCTACCAAGCTGCGCCACGTCCCGATTTT
>CALURS010000087.1 GCA_944323215.1 Candidatus Gastranaerophilales bacterium
GGATTGGCAGGATTCTTAAGAAATATCTCCTTAAATAGCCTCGCTAACAAAGTCGATTTTGGCTCTGATAGCGTATCAAACTACTATAAGGCTGAAATAAAAATGATTCCTGAAATAAATGCAAAAGATGATGATACACAAATTTTCTTAACAACAGTAGAAGGAGATGTTGAACACAATAACTTCTTGTCTGCACTTAAGAAAATTAAGTAGCAACTTTATTTGTCGCACCCTTTTGGGGAGTCACTCGTTCTGCTAAAAAAGTCGAGATAAATGGTATTATTCCATAATATATAAATCCTAAAATCAGTGACGCTTTTGCAACTTTTGTTCCTTCAATATACTTGTGTAATTTAGGTGAATCTTTATTTGCTTCACATAGCTTTTTAATAAACTTTTCCGTAGGTTTTTGTAATATTGTGTCTATACAATATCCCCATAAAATACTTAAGCCGGTTGCTATTCCGGCATTGTAACTTACGACTTTTTTTCTGTTCTCTCTAATTTTATCATTTTTATTAATTTGTTGAATAAAAGTTCCTGTTGATAACGCATCAGAAAGAGCAAGTATGTGCATTGGTAAATTTGAATCTTTGTGCTTTTGGGCAAATTTCTGAAGCTTTGAATTGTTAAGTATAGCTGCTATTCCTTTTGATATTGGATTAAGATTATTTTTACTTTTAAAGGTTAAATCATTCTGGGTTTTATTCTTCTCATTATTGTTTTTCTTGTTTAGGAAATTAAGTATAGGTGGCATTAGTTTGCAAGTAATAATAGATTTGGGTGCCGCTATAAAGAAACCTACACCTAATTTAAAAAGCTGTGTTGCAAATTGATATTCTTTTGCTTTGGTAATTGGAATATTCCCCTGCCCAAGATTTTTAATAGTTTCAGGTTTTAAATATTTAGCAACATTTTTATCAATATTTTTAACCCCTTTTGCAACAGGCAAAGAGGCTGCTACTACCATTAAATATGTAGCACCTGATGAGGCTATAGATTTCACACAAGCTATCTTTTTATTCTCTTTATCTGTTTTTGGCGCTGCTATTATCGATAATGGACGAATAAATGTTGATAGGGTCAATGAAGTTCCGGCTGCAAATAGGGCTCCATTTTTTGAGGCAAATTCTAAGCCTTTTAATAAAAGCTTATTTTTGTAAAAATTTTCGCTAATTGAATTTACTTTCATCTATTTTTATTAGATAACAGAAGAGGGGAAAAGTAAAATTAATATGAAAAAATTTAAACATTTTGTAAAGATGGAGTTAAGAAATTGGAGCTTTGGTGAGATAATATCACTTATTTTGATATATCTTATAATAGCCGTTAATGCCGTAATATTTAAAGATAGTCTTGTTGCCATTATATCTGCTGCTTGCGGAATAATGTATACATTTTTAGCCGGAAAAGGTAAAATCTCTTGTTATTTATTTGGTTTAATGGGCTCTGGTTTATACGCTTTCCTGGCTTTCAAAAATGCCTTGTATGGGAATTTGGTTCTTTACCTTGCATACTATATTCCCATGCAAATCTTAGGAATTTTTAAATGGAAAAATCATCTGTACCGCTGGACTAACGAAATTGTTAAAACCAAATTGGATATGGATGAATGGTTGAATGTTTTAATAGCTCTATTAATGACAGGATGCGGTGCAATTTTTCTGTTAAAAGTCCTTCACGACTCAAGTCCTGTGATTGATGCAACAACAACTGTTTTATCATTATTTGGCATGTATTTAACTGTGAAGCGTTGTATTGAACAGTGGATGATTTGGACCGTTGTAAACGGCTTGTCCATTATTATGTGGTTGAAAGTTGCTTTACACGGTGAAAAAGTTTATTCTACTATTTTTATGTGGGTTGTTTACTTCATTTTAGGAATTTATTTCTATCATAAATGGAAAGATGAACTTGAAAAAGAATAATTCTACTTATTTTCATGAATTTTATTAGAACAATGAATAGATGGCTCACAATGAATAGTAATTAAAGTTTGTCCAAGAACTTTCTTTATCTTCTCTTCTATCTCATCGCAAATATGATGACATTCTTTTATTGTCATATTTTCTTCAAATAATAACGTTATATCAATATCTCGACTTGAACCACTTTTTCTGCCTTTTAAGTTCTTATATCCTTGAATTTTATCACAATTATTTAGTATCACTTCAATTTTGTTAATATCTTCGTTAGGAAGCGTTCCGTCAAGAAGTGTATTTAGTGTACTTTTTGATATGGTGTAGCCGGCTCTAAGGATTATGGTTGCAACAATAATAGCAATAATTGGGTCAAGCAGAACTATTCCTGTCACTTTTATAAGCACAAGCCCCATCAAAACCCCTATGGAAGAATATACATCTGTGCTTAAGTGCTTTGCATCTGCATACAGGGATACAGAATCAGTCTTTTTAGCTATTCTGAAAAGATAATGACTAACCAAAATATTAGCAAAAACTGAAATTGCCATTACAATTATACCAAGGGTTGAGTCAAATTCTATCAAGTTAGCATTAAGTATCTTTTTTGCAGCTTCGTAAATAATATAAATTCCTGCAAAAATGATTAAACAACCTTCTATAAAACCAGCCATATCTTCATATCTGCCGTGTCCGAATGGGTGGTCTTTATCAGCAGGCTTTGATGATCTGCTTACAGCAAAAAAGGTTATAATCGACGCTAAACAATCACTGAGCGAATGAATAGCTTCGGATATAATACTTATACTGCCCGAAATAAAACCGGCAATTAATTTAAAGACTATGATTAAAGCATTTGACGTGATAGATAGCCCAGCGGCTATTTTTTTTTCTTTAGATATTTCCATAGTTATTATCATAGCATAATTTGATTTTATTGACATGATTATAAATTTTATTTATTATAAAATAAATAAATTAAGGAGTATCCCAAAATGAAAGTATCGTTGAAAACATTTATGCCAGCAATGGCAGCAAGTCTTATAGTCTTAAGCTCATGCTCAGATGTAAATAAAAGGGCACAAAAATATATGGAAGATAAACCTTTTTCAGAATATGCAAAGCTTACTAGCACTCCAAATAGTGAAGAAGTTCAGTCAAGATTGGATTCTATGGCATATAGGGACTTATTTGAAGGCTATAAAGCTTCAAAGGATTCTGCAAAAATGGCTGAATTTAACAAAATTGCAGCTCGTATGCGTGCAAATAGTTCCGGTAATAATACTGATAAATGTATTTCGATACGCCAAAACCTAATTAAAAATGGAATTTCTGTTAAGGATTATAATAATATAAACAGTCAGGTTTATCAATGCAATCAGTATTCACTAAATAGGCTTCAGCACTTAGCAGATGATTGGGCATATAGAAAATTTTTCCAAGAAATTGGCATAATGAATGATGAATTATCAAAAAAATGTGATGAAGTGTCTTCTCAAGTGATTGCATCATATAAATTATAGGTTTTCATATTTATTAATGTACTTTTTTATATTAAATTTTTTTGAAGTAGAATTAAAAGTCATTCTTCGAACTTTACCTGTAACAAACCAATCTTTAAATGCTCTGTCATGCAACCCACCTATAGACCACAAAATATTGGTGTATCCACTTGTAGAGGGTGCGTCATAGGCATATTTGTCATTGAGATAGATTGTTTTTTTCAATGCTTCTTTTGGCGTATTGGACCATTCAAGAATTTTTTTTGCCCAATACATTCGTAAATACCCATGAATTATACCTTCTTTTTGCAATTGTTTTTGACACGCATTCCAAAGAATATCATGCGTAAGACTATTTTCGAGCTCTTTTTCGTCATACAAATATGTTCTTATATCAGTCAGGTGATTGTTTAGTGAAAATTTAGCCCAATTTGGAATACAATCTAAGGATTTATAAGATTTACAATATGTACAAAAATTATCAGCCAATTCCTTTCTTATAATCAATTCTTCCAAAAACGCATTTTTATTTTTTTCACTTGAATTCGATTTTATAACCTCTAAAGCTACCCGTTGAGAGGAAATAAATCCAAGATTTAAATATTTAGATAATCCTGATAAAACATTCGCTGTTGGATCATTTTTTAATTCAGCGTAATTATCAAGTTTATTTTGTATAAAATCTTGTAATACACAATCAGCTTCCGTTTTAAAACAAAACTTGTTATCATAATCAGTTAAAAATGAATAAATATTATTATAAATTTTTTTTCTTAAAGTAGCTGCACTATACTCACATTTATTAGAAATAAAATTAGCGGGGATAATATTATGCCCGTCAATTTCATATACTTCGCATTGAAAATCTTTTATCCAATATCTTTTTAGTAAGGGATTAAAATCAATAATTATACAGAAGTGAGAAAACTCTCTTAATTTTTTTGTTAATTGTTTTTTAGGAATGATTTCAAAATCTAGTTGTAATAATTTATAGCACTCACTTAGCTGTTTTAACTGAGAATCTAAAAATTGTTTTTTAGGAGGATAATCATATTTAACATAAGGATGAATAATTTTAATTGGAATATTATCATTATGGGATTTACTAATCGCAAACTGCAATGCAAAATTATCTTTAGCTCTTAGCTCTCTTTCAGTTATATAAACGATAAGTTTAGTTTTTTTATTATTAAGATTTTTACCTTGAATTCTTGCTGAATTAACAATTGTTTCAGTAGATAAAACACTTGGTATATAACTTAAGATATTGTTAAATTTCTGCATAGAAATATATTAATAAAATACATGAAAAACAGGTATTACCCAACTTTTTAATATGATAAATTATTTATTTAGGAAATTTATTCTTATGACATTATCTTTATGTTTGTTTGTATCAACTTGCTTGTTTTGCTTTTTATTATTAGAAATTAATAAACTATCATTAGAATATTTTTCAGTTTTCAAAACAGGATTAATGATAACTTGATTTGAGCCATCATTATATTTAATAGTATTTTTCGATGAAAACTCTTGCTTAAGCTCAACAGCAGGAATTTCTTTAGATTTATTTTTCATTTTCTTAGACTCTTTATTAATTTTTTTCTTATCTCTTATATCAATAATTTGTTGACCGTCAAGAGTTTCAGAATCAAGAATCAGCTTAGGCATAACAAGATAATCTTCATTACCAAAACCGGTAACCCATCTCATACCAAGGCTCAAAGCAACACCGGTTCTTCCACCATTTTGTATTAACGTTTGTCCAAAAGCCATAAAATTATCTTTAAATATCTTCTGAACACCAATACCGTACTGAACATAAGGATCAATCGACATATCCGGCAGTTGAGCACTTCCTGCAATTGCACTTTCAGCATTAATACTAGAAATATCGAATATATTCCAAACAAAATTTGCGGTCAAATAAGGCTGCCAACCACTTTTGGTATTTGCAATAAGCTTAACACCAGGAGACACAGTAATTGAATGGAGAGGACTATGATTCATATTAATACCAGTTGCTGTAACATAATCAAATGTATTAACAAAAGTATATGACAATAAGAAGTTCGGTTGAACAATAAATAGCCCATTTTTAAACTCAAAATTATAACCTGTTTTGTTTGCGATACCAGCCATAAGCATAGTTGGTCTGTCATTACCGAAAGGAGTCGATACGTCAGAAACAATAGCACCCGTACTAATCGTAGTAGCATTGAATAAGTTACGCTTATACAATGTCATGGTCCCACCCAAAACGCCACCATTTTGAATAGAGCTTATACCTCTATATACAAGATTTGCACCAGTATATCCTAAGAACCCTGTAAAAGCACGGCTCCAGCCATTACCAACTTCCTCTAATTCAGTATCAAAACCTAACAATGAGCCATACGTAGTTACACTTACATCCGGACCATTATTAAGAGGAATATTTCCAAAGCTTACATAAGGTTTAAACCACAAATTACCTTCTTCATAAGGCTTGTATATTGGATTAACATCAACTATTGCATATTTATTTCTATTCAATAACGCTGTACGCTGCATTGAAGGCATTGACATATAATTATCGCTATGTTGGAACGTATAATTATAAATTTGATCCATTGTAGCCTTTGCACCGGCTTGTGCAGACACAGCACTCACTAAAACTGAAGGATTATATGCATCACTAGGATTTGATGGTCCAATTATCTTACCTGTATCGGGATCATAATACCCACCTCTTGCAAACACCATGTCTCCTGTATGATAATCATAACTTGCTCCATACATATACATTGGTGTATAAACAGAATCTCTACCATGGTATTTTACTTGATCAGCAAACGATAAATCCGCAAAATTTATATTTATTAATTGCTTACTCATGTCCGGAACATTTAATATATTCACAGAATTAAGATTAATTACTGAATTGCCACCATTATTAACATAATTATCAATTGTCAATTTTCCCATAGTATTTTTATTGAAATCAACATTTGAAGAAGCTATATTAATTGTCCCATTATTCATTTCTACTGTACCAATATTAAGTGGATCAAGAGTCAATGCACCTAAATTTAATGTACTTGAATTTAATGAAAGATTATTATTAACAAAAGTATAAGGATTTTGAATATCTATACGACTGTTGTTATATGCTGCAACATTTTGATTTTCAATATTTCCTCCGGGGAGCAAATACGATCCATACAAGTTCAAATTACCGCGTTTTGTATCATCGGTAGAAGTTATTTCTTCCACGTTAACCAATTTAGTATTATTTAAATTAATTGTATTATCATTAGTAATATTTTTTACAACAAGGTTGCCTGTAATCGATTCTGGATTATTTAGAGAATTAGGATTTTTAATATCCGGGTTTCCGAAAGATAGAACTCCACTATTCACTATTTTATCAGTTACTGTTTGACCTTTAACAGACATATTACCGGTATTATTAATAGTATCGGAAATAACTAGGTCTTTATTTATCGTAAGTTCGTTATTGTTAATAACATTATCAAAGCCGACACTTCCACCAATACTAGCACTACCATCATTTGTCATTGTCTTTGACACAACATTTCCTGATACTGTCATTTCTCCGGAATTAGAAATATCATCTTCTACAATTAAATCTTCTTTAAGCGATAACTCTCCATCGTTTGTAATCTTATTAACACTAATATTATTTGTAGAAAGTGTTCCGCTAACATTATTAATAATTTCATCAGAAAGAATATTTCCGTCAAAATTAATATCACCACTATTTGTTATAGTAGTATTTTTAATATTTCCCTTACCTACTATATCGCCAGTATTAAGCAAATCATTCATAGTTAATAATGTAGTGTCAACATTCATTTCTGAATTATTCTCAACGTTATTAAGATTTACAACCCCATTAAGATTAAAAATATTATTATTTATAACATCTTTAACAGTAAAAGTAACATTATTATAAGTTAAAGCTCCATTATTCGTCGTGGTTCCAGAAGTATTAACAATAGTAAGATCAGAAATAGTCACATCCTGATTTTCGCTAACCGTACTTAGAAAATCGTGCTTATTACTGTCAAAAGTAACATCATTTCCATAAATATCTAACTTATTACCTTTTAATTCAGAAACATCTTTTGTAAGCAAATAAGAAGTATCCGGAACAAAAGTGAAAGACTTGTCTTCACTGATATCTAAATTAGCCCAAGCAGTAAAGGTTTCTTGTAGACCTCTTAA
>CALURS010000088.1 GCA_944323215.1 Candidatus Gastranaerophilales bacterium
AAAAGGACTGCAATATTATGCAGTCCTTTTTTATGCTTTATACATAAGTTATATCATCTTACTTTATTCTCATTCCCTTCCATCAATCTGGAAATATTTGAACGGTGCAAATAAATTATATAAATGGCACCAAGCAAACAATAAACAACATAAGTAGTAGGAGAACCAAACAGCCACATCAAAACCGGTGAAAGAGCAATTGCAATAATTGAACCAACTGAAACATACTTAGTTGCATAAGTTATAATTCCCCATATAACAGCAATAAGAATTCCAACTATCCAGTTAAGAGCAAGGATTGTACCAACACCCGAAGCAACAGATTTTCCTCCTTTAAATCCAAGGAATATAGATTTGCTATGTCCTATTAATACTGCAACGGCAGCAAGAACAGCAGCAAGTCCTTTTATTGCTATTTCACCAGCAAAATAACTTGCAAGCAGCACTGGAGCAGCGCCTTTTATCGCATCCAAAAGCATTACAGCAAAAAACCAGTTTTTGCCTAATACTCGTTTTACATTTGTTGCTCCTGTGGAACCGGAACCGACTGTACGAATATCTATTCCGGCCTTTGCTTTTACAATTAAATATCCGGTTGGAATAGAACCAATAAGATATGAGATAATCACTATACCCAGTAGTATTAAAAAGTTTGCCATTTTTGTCTCCGTATTACTTAACTACTTTTTCTGCGGATTTTTCGCTTTTATACTTTTTGTTTAAGCGCATGATTTACACGTTTGAATACTCTATCTTTGCCAAGAATTGCAAGAATTGCAGTCATATCTGCGCCCTTTGTTCTTCCTGTTACAGCGGCTCTTATTGCCCACATTGTTTGTTTTGGCTTAATTCCTTTTTCTTTAAACTCACCTCTGAAGGCTTCTAGTTTTTCATGTAAAGTTTCTTCATCAAAATTCCAGTCTTTTGCTTGTTTTAAAAACTCTGTCAATACTTGTTGTGCAAGTTCAGTATCCAGTACCTCTGATTGAACTTCTGGCTCAATTTCTACATCCTCGCCAAAGAAATATGACACAGCATCAGTTATATCTGATAGAAGAATTAACGGTTCTCTTGTAATTTCTACAATTCTTGTAAATTGTTCATCGCTTAGCTGACTTAAATCATATTTTGTTAAATATGGTAAAAGTTTTTGTTTCAATTCTTCTATCGGTAACATTTTTATATAATGGCTATTCATCCATCTCAATTTATCATATTCAAAAATTGAGTTTGAAGAAGATATTTCATTAATTCTAAAATCTGCAGCTATTTCGTCGACAGTTTTAATTTCAACACCATCTGATGGAGACCAGCCTAGCAGAGCAACAAAGTTTATTAGAGCATCAGTTAAATACCCCTTTTCAACAAATTCTGAAACGGCTGTTGCACCGTGACGCTTTGATAGCTTGCTTCTATCAGGAGCCAATATCATACCTAAATGTCCAAATCTTGGGACTTCCGCTCCAAGTGCTTCATATATTAGAATTTGTTTAAATGTATTTGATATATGATCTTCGCCTCTTATAATATGCGAAATTTTCATTAACATATCATCAATTACTACTGCGAAATTATATGTCGGGGTTCCATTCGATTTCATTATTACAAAATCACCAATAAGATCAGTATTTACCTTTAATTCACCCTTTACAAGGTCATCAAATGATAATTCTGAGGTTTCGTGGAATGCTTTTTGTGCTTTGCTTATGTTAAATCTTATAGCAGGCTTTCTGCCCTCTGCTCTTAATGCAGCCTTTTGAGCTTCAGTTAAGTTTTCACATTTTTTTGAATAAACATAAGGCTTTTTGTTGGCAGTTGCAAGTTCTTTTTCCGCTTCCAATTCTTCTGGTGTACAGAAGCATTCATAAGCAAATCCTGCATCTAATAATTTTTGTGCATATATTGGGTAAATATCAAATCTTTCTGATTGAGTATAAGGTCCATATTCACCTCCAACATCAGGGCCCTCATCCCAGTTTAAACCTAGCGCCTTTAAACTGTCAAAAATATTATCTATATATTCTTGGCTTGTACGCTCAGCATCTGTATCTTCTATTCTTAATATAAATTTTCCATTATTCTTTTTTGCAAATAAATAGTTGAATAATGCTGTTCTTGCTGTACCAATATGTAAATTACCGCTTGGTGACGGTGCTATTCTTACTCTGATATCTGTCATTTTATCGTCCTCTTTTTAAGCTCTTATACGACTATATTATTGCATAAAAACACAACAGTTGCGCAAGTTTTTTTTAACCTATATCGATAAATGAAAGATAATATGTCAACATTATTGTTATAGCTATTCCCAAAAGAAATATTAATGAATACTTTATCCAGCTATTTAAATTAAAGCACATCCTCATTCCCGGAGTATGAACCCTTTCCGGATACGTTCCTAAGAAATATACTATATATAGAATATCGAATACAAACCAGCCATACTCATTATGCGTAACAGCAGAATTGTATTTTATAAGTGAATACTTTTCTATTATTCTCAATATTCTGTAGCTTATACCTAATAAGAATATTTTTGCAGTTATCACCAAAACTATCGGATTTATTAATCCCGCTACAATACAAAATGGTAATGCAAGAAGTAGCATTGTCTTTAATTTTGTCCTATCTCTTGATGTAGCTATATTGATTATTGGTTTATAGTTTAATACACTCCAAAAATAGCCGTAAAGTCCAGGTAATATGCAACTAAATACAATAAACTGACCTAAAGAGGTCAATTTTATGTTTTTAACTTCCGGTTCTGTAAAGTACTCTTTACAAAACTCACACTGCTCTGCGTCATTATAAATTTCATTTCCACAATATGGACATTTTACTTTTTCGCTCATTCTATGATTGTAGTTAGTATATTCTTGTTTGTCAAATTATTAAGAATTATCCATTGTTTCCTTAAGCCAAGTTTTGAATTCTATAACATTTGTAATTTCTTTTTCTGAAACAACTCTCGCACCTGTCGGAACTATTAAATTAATATTTCCACTATTTGATTTTTTATCTATCTTCATAAAATCAATTATTTCATCAATATTTATTTTTTTATTAAAAGGCTTAAATCCGTACTTAGCAATAAGCTCCATTGCGGAATTATAGTACAATGTATCAATATAACAGTTTTTAACTGCCCATTTAAGCATTATAATAATTCCCCAAACTACGGCTTCACCATGTGTGTACCTTTTGTATTTAGTTAGTGTTTCAAGAGCATGACCAAAAGTATGTCCAAGGTTTAGAACTTTCCTTAACCCACCTTCCTTTTCATCTGCTCTTACGACATTTATTTTATAAATCAGGCAAATGGATATAAGCTTTTCTAAAAAGTATAAATCTCTTTCTAATATCCTTGATGAATTAATTGCAAGAAATTCCATAAGGGATTTAGGCTCATTAAAACAGCAATTTCCCTCAATAAATGCATATTTTAGGATTTCACCAATTCCTGACATAAACTGTCTGTCGCAAAGAGTTGTTAAGAAATTCAGATTTATAAAAACAGATTGCGGCTGATAAAAACATCCAAGAATATTTTTTGCTTTTGGTAAATCTATTGCAGTTTTTCCACCAACGGATGAATCAACCATAGAAAGTAAAGTAGTTGGCACTTGGATATAACTTATTCCTCTCATATATGTTGCAGCAACGTATCCTGCCAAATCTCCAACGACTCCGCCACCGATTGCAATTATTACATCGCGGCGACTCATTTTATTTTTGATTAACTTATCTACTATTTTTAAATAATTTTTTAGATTCTTTTGCTCTTCACCGTCTTTTAAAATAAAGATTTCATTTTTAGGGAACGGCAAATTTTTTGAATAAAGAGAAAAAACTTTTTCATTAAATATTATTAATCTTTTTTGATTTTTAGTTCTTAAAAGTAATTCTTTATAAAGGCTCTCAATCGGTTCATTGTTTATGTAAATATCATAACATTTTTCATTTTCTGATATATTAATTCCAAGTGTTCTTTCCATATTAATCCTTTATAATCTCATCTATCACATTATATGGACTGTTGTTAGTTGTGTCAATTGTATAGTCAGCAAATTTATAATTTTTTTCTCTTTCACTAAAAAGTTTTTTAAGTGTTTCAAGCGGATTTTCTGTTTGAAGCAAAGGCCTTCCTTTGTCATTTTTTATCCGTTCATAGACTGTTTCAGGTTCGGTATATAAATAGAAAACTTTACCTAAGTTTTTTAGCAGTTGTTGATTTTCTTCTTTTTCAAAAGTACCGCCACCAGTTGATATAACTTTTTTCTCTATTCCGGAGAAAGACTTTATTATTCTTGTTTCAAATTCTCTAAAATATTCCTCACCCTTTTCACAAAAAATATCTTTTATACACATTCCTTCAAATTCTTCAATCAAAGAATCCATATCAATAAACTGGTATTCAAGTTTTTTTGCAAGAAGTTTTCCTACAGTAGTTTTTCCGCTACCCGGCAAACCAATAAGTATTATATTATTTCCCATAATGAGCCTTCAATTCTTCCATGCTATCTCCACCGAATTTTTGTAAAATTTCATCGGCAATAATAATTGCTGTTCTTGCTTCTGCAACGATAGCACAGGCTGGTACTGCACAAGTGTCAGAGCGTTCAAAGTGTGCTTCAGTTTGGATTTTCTTGTGTAAATCAACAGACGGTAATGGCTTTCTTAATGTTGGAATCGGTTTCATTGTCCCTGTTAAAACTAGTGCTTCACCATTTGTCATTCCACCTTCTATACCACCTGCATTATTTGTATCTCTTACTATTTGCCCATTCTTTATACGCATCCCATCGTGAACTTTACTACCTTTGGTTTTGGCAGCATCAACTCCAATTCCTATTTCAACTGCCTTCACGGCAGGTATACTCATAACAGCTTGAGCTAAAAGCCCATCTATTGCCCTATCCCACTGCACAAAAGAGCCAAGTCCTATTGGAAGATTCGAATATATTACTTCAAACTTTCCACCAAGAGTATCTCCTTCTTCCTTTGCAGAATTGATTTCTTCTTTCATTTTTTCTGTCGTTAACTCATCACAACATCTTAGTTCTGAATTTTCTGCCTTTTCTTTTATTAAAGTATAAGTCTCCGGTCTTATATCAAGTTCCACATCTCCTATTTGTGTAACGTGAGAGAACCCTATTATCCCAAGCTCTTTTAACAGCAATTTTGCTACTGCACCTACGGCAACTTCAATTGCCGTTTTTCTTGCACTAGAACGCTCAAGCACATCCCGCAAATCTTCTAATTTATACTTAACAGAACCCGCATAATCTGCATGTCCAGGACGAGCTGTCGTAAAAGACTTTGCGGCTACCATTTTTAAAATATCTTTATCATTAAAATTAACTGCATCCACGCTCATAGGAATTCGCCAATTTTCATAATCTAAGTTTTTTATTTCTAGACAGATAGGAGCTCCGGTCGTTTTACCAAATCTTACGCCTGACTTTATTTCTACCGTATCAGTTTCTATTTTCATCCGACCGCCACGACCATAACCGGATTGCCTTTTTCTTAGTTCTAAATTGATATAGTTTATATCAATTCTTAATCCACTGGGAACTCCGTCAATTATCGCATTTAAGCACTTGCCGTGACTTTCCCCTGATGTTAGAAATCTTAAATTCTTTGTCATTTATCCCGCTTTTTTATTTTGCATTCAAGAACAGTTGAACTTTTGTTTGCATCATTTCTTCAATTATCAGCCATTTTCCGCTTGGCTGTTGCTGTATTATCATATAAGTTTTTAACTTGTAAGATTCCCCACTTGGTTGTCTTAGTGCTGAAATCTTATATGTCGTATCATTTATTTTAGTTGCATTTATATTTGAATAATAGTTTTTGTATTGTCTTATTTTTGCTACAGCCTGCCCTTTCTTCATTTCTGAAATATATCTTGCTGTACTTGTTTCTCTATCAACTAATTCTCCGTCTGGTTTTACAACCTGCCTTATTATTCTTGCATTTGGTGAATAAAATTCAGGAATTGTTGTACTATAAGAATTTGCAGCATTAACATAACTGTTAAAAAACTTTATTGCTTCTTCAGATGTTGCGGCAAATGTAGTTAAAGTGAATACTGTTAATATAAATAGTAATGTAAATATTTTCTTCATTTATTTTATCCTATTCTTCGTCAGGTAATGTTCCTTTTACTTCTGCGATTTCATCACAGTCCAGATGAAATGCTTTGTGCAAAGCTTTTACTGCATCCTTTGCACAAGCTTCATCAACCAAACAACTAATTTTTATTTCACTGGTTGATATCATCCTTATATTAATATCACTATCTGCCAAAGTTTTAAACATTAACGCGGCTATACCAGGACGGTCAATCATGCCTGCACCAACTATTGAAACTTTTGCTATTTTATCATCTATAAAAATATTACTACAACCTAAATCTGACTTAATTTCATCCATTACATTGTTAAATCTCTCTAAATCATTTTTATATATTGTAAAAGCAATATCGTTTGTATTATTATGCTTTCTTGCATAAGATTGTATAATCATATCAACGGAAATATCCTCATCAGCTAATCTTTCGAATAATTTTCCCGCATTTCCCGGAACATCTGGAACATCACATACTACAACTCTTAATTGAGACAAATCTGCTGCAACTCCTGTTACTGTTCTTCTAATTTCCATTTCTTCAACTCCTAGTATTAATGTTCCTAAATTATCAGTTTTAAAACTGCTTCTTACTCTAAGTGGTATATTATATTGTTTTGCTGTTTCAACCGATCGAGGATGCATAACATTTGCACCGACTCTTGCAAGTTCTAACATTTCATCATAGCTTATTTCATCTAATCTGGAAGCATTAGGTACAATTCTCGGATCTGTTGTATAAACGCCTTCAACATCTGTGTATATATCACAACGCTCTGCTTTTATTGCTGCTGCGACTGCAACTGCTGAAGTATCTGAACCACCTCTGCCCAAGGTTGTAATTTCATTTCCGTCTGCTATACCCTGAAATCCTGTTATTATTACTATCTCATCATTGTTAATATGATGTAAAATACTATCAGGCTTTATATCTACAATACGAGCACTTCCATGTACTTTTTCTGTATAAATCTCTGCTTGTGCCGCATTTAAGCTTACCGCTTTATTTCCTGTTGCTTGAAGTGCCATAGCTAGTAAAGAAGCCGAAACACATTCGCCCGTTGAAAGCAGCATATCCAGTTCTCGTGGGTTTGGTGATTTATTAACTTCCCCTGCCAATTTTAATAAATGGTCTGTTGTGTGCCCCATTGCAGATACTATAACTACTACAGCATTACCTTTGGCTTTTTCTTTTAATATTACATTCGCTACGTTTTTAATTTTATCTGTATCGGCAACTGATGTTCCGCCGAATTTCTGTACAATGATATTTTTCACTTTCCTATTCCTAAACTGTTCTATAAATTATACAGTTAATTAATTTATTATACAAGTTTATCTTCCACAAATTGTTCTTGCAACGTGTACACCGGAGGCTGATGCTTGAATCAATCCTCTGGTTACACCAGCACCGTCTCCTATTGTGAATAGTTTGTGTACACCCTCTGTTTCAAGTTCATTTGTAAGTTTTACTCTTGCAGAATAGAATTTAACTTCTATACCATATAGTAAAGTATA
>CALURS010000089.1 GCA_944323215.1 Candidatus Gastranaerophilales bacterium
AAATAGGAAAATATATGATTAAAAAGACTATACTCTTGGATTTGGACGGAGTTTTGAACAAGTACGATGGTAACTATTTTCAAGATGAAATAGCACCAATAAGAGAAGGTGCAGTTGAATTTTTAATAAAACTTTCAAAAAATTTTAAAATAATACTTTTTACTACAAGAGATTTATCAATGGTTAATAAATGGGTTGTAGAAAATAGCCTTTTAAAATATTTTGAAAAAATTACAAATATAAAAGAACCGGCACACCTTATTGTTGATGACCGATGTGTACGATTTAACGGTGACTATAATCAAACACTTAATGATATTTCTAATTTTAACGTCTGGTACAAAGATTAGTAATCAATTTTTAATTCGGGAGTCCTTCTAAACCATGTTAATTGACGCTTAGCGTACCTTCTTGTATTTTGTTTGATTTTTTCAATAGCTTCATCAAGAGTAATTTTGCTATCTAAATACTCTAAAATTTCGCAATATCCGATTGTATTAACAAAATTCTTTATTCTTCCGTGTTTTTTAAGCAAAGATTTTGTTTCATCGATAAGTCCCAAATCAAGCATGTTATCAACTCTCAAATTAATTCGATTATACAATTCTTCTCTTGATGCAACTGGTGGCGAAACCCATTTTACATCATATTCAGCTTCCTTTTTTCCTGCTGCTTGATAAAACGGAATATTAAGTGTTCGCATTATCTCCAGCACTCTTACAATCCTGACTTTATTATTTATATGGACTTTTTGCGCTGTAATAGGGTCTTTTTCTTTAAGTTCGTTATATAAAACTTCAACAGGTATCGCCTCAAGCTCTGCCCTTAGTGCAGGATTAGGTTCGATTTGTGGCAGGTTAAAATCCTCAAGAAGTATCCTAAAATACAATCCTGTTCCTCCTGCAACAATCGGCAATTTCCCTCTTTTTAATATGTCCTCTATAATAGGCTTTGCGGCTTTATAAAAATCCCCGACAGAATAATCAATTTCAGGTTCTACTATATCAATTAAATAATGAGGTATGCCCTGCATTTCTTCTTCTGTCGGCTTTGCGGTTGCAATATTAAACCCTTTATAAACAAGTCTTGAATCCGCAGAAATAATTTCACCATTATTCTCTTTTGCCAATTTTATTGCAAGGGCGGTTTTCCCGCTTGCCGTTGGACCTGCAACAGCTATTACTTCGGGCTTTGTCATACCATTTCCCTCAATTTCTTTAATTGATCACGAATTTCTGCCGCACGCTCAAAATCTAATATTTTGGCACACTTATGCATATCTTTTTCTAATTTTGTAATCAATTTTGATAAATCTTTCTTCTCTATTCCTAAATCTACCATTTCTTCTGCAACAATATCTTCTAAATTTCTGTAGCTTTCAACAAGAGAGAGTAAATTGTTTTCAATCGGTTTTTTAATTGTTTGCGGTATGATGCCGTATTTTTTATTATAATCCATTTGGATTTTACGCCTTCTATTAGTTTCGTCAATAGCAAGTTTCATCGAGTCTGTAATCTTATCAGCGTACATAATTACTTCCCCACAGACATTTCTGGCTGCACGCCCGATTGTTTGTACAAGACTGGTTTCTGAGCGTAAAAAGCCCTCTTTATCAGCATCCATTATTGCTACAAGTGAAACTTCTGGAATATCAAGCCCTTCTCTTAAAAGGTTTACGCCAATAAGTACATCAAACTCGCCTAGTCTTAAATCTCTTAAAATCTCAACACGTTCTATAGATTGTATTCCGCTATGCAGGTAACGTACTCTTATTCCTGCTTGGACAAAATAATCACAGAGATCTTCAGCCATTCTTTTGGTTAAAGTTGTAATTAGTACGCGCTCAGATTTCTTAGCTCTTAGATTGATTTCTTTTATTAAGTCATCAATTTGAGTTTCTATAGGTCGAACAGATATTTTAGGATCAACAAGTCCTGTTGGTCTGATAATTTGTTCTACTATTTGCTCTGAGGTTTGTTTTTCAAAATCTGCCGGAGTTGCTGAAATATAGATTTTTTGATGAACCTTAGCGAAAAATTCTTCCTCTTTTAAAGGTCTGTTATCTTTTGCGCAAGGTAGCCTGAATCCGTAATTTATAAGAGTTTCTTTTCTTGATTTATCGCCAAAATACATGCCTTTTAATTGCGGCAAAGTAACGTGAGATTCATCAATAACAGTTAGAAAATCCCCTTTGAAATAATCAAGCAAAGTAGCAGGTGCACTGCCGGGCGGACGGCGTTCAAGGATTCTGGAATAATTTTCAATACCGGAGCAGTATCCCATTTCTTTTATCATTTCAATATCATATTTTACACGCTGCTCAAGCCTTGCAGCTTCTAGAATTTTATTTTCATTATTAAGCTCTGCTAACCTGTTCTTTAGCTCCATCCTAATAAGCTTGATTGTTTCTTCTTCATTTGCGTCAGAGGTAATATAGTGTACCGCAGGATATATTACGACACTCTCGGGTGATTCAAGAATTTCACCGGTCACATTATCTATTTTTACAATTCGCTCTATTTCGTCACCAAAAAAGTAAATTCGTGTAATAATTTTTTCATAAGACGGCATTATTTCTACAATATCACCTCTTGCTCTGAAAGTAGAACGTTCAAGCTCTAAATCGTTTCTTGTATATTGGATACTGACTAAATATTTTAAAAGCTCATTTCTCTCAAGTTCATCCCCAACCTTTATTGTCATAGCACCTTTGAAATAGTTTTCCGGCAAACCCAAGCCGTAAATACAGCTGACAGAAGCTACAATTATTACGTCGTTCCGTTCATACAGGCTTCTTGTAGTATTATGTCTAAGCCTATCAATCTCATCATTAATACTTGCAGACTTTTCAATATAAGTATCAGTTCTTGGAATATAAGCTTCAGGTTGATAGTAGTCATAATAAGAAATAAAATATTCAACTGCATTATCGGGGAATAGTTCTTTAAACTCATTGTATAGTTGAGCCGCCAAAGTTTTGTTATGAGCAATAATAAGAGTCGGTTTTTGGATTTGCTCAATAACATTTGCAATAGTAAAAGTTTTCCCGGAACCGGTAATTCCAAGAAGGGTTTGGGCATCATAACCTTTATTTAAGCCATCAACTAATTGTTTAATGGCTTTAGGTTGGTCTCCTGAGGGCTTATATTTAGAAGATATTTTAAACTGATGATTCATAAAGAGATTATACCTCTAATTAAAATATCTTCAAATACGACTTTACAATAAAATATCTTTAATATAGAATAAGAATAAATCTGATAATCAATTTGGAGGAGTGCCAGAGCGGTTTATCGGAGCGGTCTTGAAAACCGTCGTACGTGACGAGCGTACCGTGGGTTCGAATCCCACCTCCTCCTCCATTTAAAAAGCCCGAGCCATAAAGGTTTCGGGCTTTTAATATTATATACCATGTGCATTCTGTGAACACTACCCATTTTGAACATTATTCTGATTGATTGAATGAATTAAGTACATTCATAGCAGATAAAATCTGCTCATTGGCTGTATGTACGTAGCGCATTGTCGTTGATATATCGGAATGGTCAAGAACTTCTTTAATTACGGGAATAGGAACATTATTTAATGCTAAACGAGTACCCACCGTGTGCTTTAAGTCATGAAAACGGAAATTTTCAATACCAGCCTTTTTCTTTACGGTACGCCATGCGCGTTTAATTTCCTTACATTTCTTGCCTGTATAGTAGTTTATGAACACATAACCCCTACGCTTTTCCGGCGGTGTTGCTGAAAAATAATTGTATAATGTATCATTAATCGGCTTCAATATGTGCTTATTTGACTTATTTTCGGTAACTTCTATTACGCGTCCTTCTAAGTCGATTTGCTCCCATGTTAAGTCTAGGATATTCTGACGGCGCAAAGCCGTATTAAGTGCTACAATAACAATGCCCTTAAGGTACTCATATTGTGGTAATGAAAGAACTTCCATGAGTTTCTTTTCCTCTTGTGGAGATAAAGAACGCACTACATAATTTTTTGTAGAGAATTTAATATTCTTTCTAACAGGATTTTTCTGAACCCAGTCATTTGCTATAGCCATATTATATGCTCGGCTGATAATTTCTAAGTATCTATTAACCGTGACTTTACTTAACCCCTGTTTAAGAAAATGAGATTTTAGCTTTTCAATGTCATCAGGCTTAAGGTCTTTAGCGTAGCGGATTTTAAAGTATTCTTTTAAAATCCGTACTCTACTTTTATCTTGTTTATAGCTTTTCTTGCTGTTCTCTGAATACTCTAGAAAATTATCGAACACTTTATTAAGTGTTACCCCTTTATCATCACGCGGGATTATGCCGTTTTGTTGTTGCATTAAGTTGAACTTCTTGAAAGTTTCAAATTGCTCAGCTTCCTTACGTGTTGTCGCTCCATGGCAAAGTAGATGTTTCCGTTCACCATTTATTTGAAAAGAACAGTACCATTTACCATTTTTCCCTTGATACACACTCATATTACGCTCCTATGAATGCTTGTATCTCTTTTACTCGAACAAAAACTGTCGTTCCAATAACTTTAAAACAATTTTCCGGAATTTCCTTTCGCCGTTTCCACGTTCTAACTGTACTTTCCGGAGTATTGATAGATTTCGCAAAGTCTTTAAGTTTCATTAGCCCGAACATTTCCATTTTTTATCCCCTTTCTTTGTTTAATAGAATAACATTCGATTTAATTAAATAATATCATGTAGAATTATTCTTGTCAAGTTAAATCGAGTGTCGTTCGATTTAATGAATATGTAACTATTTATTGCTTCTTTAAGTTTCTTTGGTATAATTGCAGCATGGAGAAAAAAGAACTAGAAAAATTGAAAGAACAGGCTAATAAAGGTCTTTTCGAAGTTGGCGACGCGATTAAACAAATGCGCACTCAAAAAGGCTGGTCAATGTCTGAACTTGCCAAACAGTCGCACGTTAGCCCAAGTGTGGTGTCCGATTTGGAAAATCACAAAGGGATTATGCCCAATGTGTTTACGTTATTATCTCTCGCAAAAGCCCTAGAATTGCCGGAGAACGCTCTACTAGAAATAATGGTCAGTAAAACTTTTAATACAGTTAAAGGCGAAAAAATAGACCAAATAAGTCAAATTACCCGATTGATGATTGATTATGGGCTTCCGCCTTCTTGCGTTGACCGTGTTCTTGACTACATGAACCATTTTATTTCAATGTCCTACATATACAATCAAATGTATTTAACCCGATTAATATATAACACGGAAAAAAGTAATGGAACAAAGACAGAAAAGATTTGCCTATCTAAAGATATGATAGACGCAATAAACTATGATTTATGCAAAATAGGGCAATTCCTCAATCAACAATCGCCTAGATAACGTTCATGCAAGTACACGTGCGCGAACGCCATAAAAAGATTAAAAAACTCCTATTTTATACGTTCAATGAAGTATTAAAAATTGTAACGAACGTTCAAGAAAATGCTTGACTTTCTTGAACGTATAAGCTATAATAAACGTATAGAGAAACAAATAGGAGATACGAATATGAGAAACGCAGAAATTAGAAACACCGTAAACGAGTTACAAGAATTATATGCACAAGCTGACCTTTTAAAGGCTGAAATTACCGCCAGAGAAGCATTAATTAAAGAAGAAATGGAAGCCAGAGAAACAGAAGAATTAAACCTTGGTAACGTTATCATCAGATTTACAAGCATTCTTTCAAATCGCTTTGATACCACAGCATTTAAGAGATTACACAAAGACCTTTATAACGAGTTTATCAAGCAAGTTTCAAGCAGACGTTTTTCAATCGCATAGGGGCTCAAGCCCCTATTTATGGGAGTTACGAACATGGCAGACATTGTACATATAGCAGACAAAATATCTTTAAGTATCGGATTAACCACCGCGCTAAACCGCATGGCTTGGAGCATTGAAAGTATTGAACCAGAGTATACACAGGTATTTAACAGTGTGCTTGCCGTAGGGGAAGTACTAGAAAATACGCTAAATAGCCTGTATGACGGCATAAAGGGGGAACTATGACATCTAAAGTTTTCGGATATTGTCGCGTGAGTGCGAAAGACCAGAACCTAGACCGCCAGATTGAAGCAATGAGGGCGCATGGCATAGATGAGCGCGATATTTACGCGGAAAAACAGAGCGGAAAAGATACAGACAGACCGCAATATCAGGCATTACGCGCCACACTCCGTGCCGGTGATACCCTAGTTATTCATTCCCTCGACCGGTTGGGCAGAAATTATGATGATATTAAAAATGAATGGGCATATATAACTAAGGAAATAGGCGCGCATATTAAAGTCCTTGACATGCCTATATTAGATACTACAAACACACAAACCGACCTTATAGGGCGCGTAATCGTTGATGTAGTTCTTGACCTCCTCGGATTTGTAGCCGAAACTGAACGCGCCAAAATTAAGCAAAGACAGGCGGAGGGGATAGCAATCGCGAAAGAGAAAGGGAAGTTCAAAAAGTCAAAAATTCAAGCCCCTCAAGGATTTGAACAGAAATTTAAAGAAGCAGCAGAGGGGAAAACCACGCACACAGCGGTAATGAGGGCTTTAAACTTAAATAAAACTACGTATTATAGGATAGCTAAAGAGCTGGGACTAAAGACTGATAAGCATGAAACGCCGAAAAAATAGATTATAGCTTGAACGTGTGCAAGCAAGCGTGCAAGCATATTTAGCCATAACAATGCGTTTTTAAAGCTATAACTTGCTTGAACGTATTGAGGATAAAATCATGCCAGCCGTACCCGCTTAAATATAGACTTTCGCTTATTCTCTGAATTTTTTACATAGCTACCCGCTTTGGATAAGAGATGTCCCGGAGGGACTTGTCCTCATTATTAGAGATGAGGACATCTCACAATCTAAACTGATAAAACCGCCGTCATGATAAACCTGAAATTAAGCGTTATTATTGATACACAGCCCATTTTTGCAAAATCCACGTATTACAAGTATTACGCCCTCTTTTATCCTCAAATTTGTAAAAAATTTGCTAAAAATGCTGAAAAAGTGTATTACATTTACTACATTGTATTACACGTAATACAATTTGCCACTAGTGATGTATTACAGATAATACACGTATTACCAGTAATACATTTTCAGACAAAAAAGAAAACCGCCGTTACGGCGGTAAGATTTTCTAAATTAAATTATTCAGTGCGCGGGGTTTCTTGGTCTCTAAGCGTAAAATCCAGATGTTCCATTTTTTGCTCAAATTTTTCATCAGTCACGCCGTAGGCAATAGTATCTCCCCTAATGAAATCAGATTGATGTGAGAGTAGTACACTTAAGAACTTTCCAACCTCATAAGAGCCGTTAAAAGCCAGAGCGCGCTCCAATAGAACTGCCACGGACTTATGCACCAATAAGTTAACAGGTCTAAAATCCTTCAAATTTCTGCTTACTTCCTGCGGGCTTAACCGGCGCGTATGCTTAAATCCATTGGTTATAAGCTCGTTGACCCAGCCTGAAACATTGACATGTTGCGCCTTTAGAGTGTTTAAATCCTTAATATTCTCGCTATTTGCGCGTATGCTAATAACATTATTAACTGTTTTTTCTTCCAAAGAGGGGTTAAAGTCTAACCCCTCTAAATC
>CALURS010000090.1 GCA_944323215.1 Candidatus Gastranaerophilales bacterium
AGCAGAGGACTGAAAATCCTCGTGTCGGCGGTTCGATCCCGTCCCCGAGCACCATTTCAAAGCCTTGGTTTTCCAAGGCTTTTGTTGTATCTGAAACATATTGTTTTTACCGATGCTTTCAACCAGTAAGCAAATAGTAAGCACTTTTACAATAATTTCTTATAAGATTCTGCAATCTTACAGAAATTAAAAAGCTGTTTATGGAGCCTTCAAACTCAAATAAACAGCCTTTTTAATTTTCTTACAATGAAAAACATACAATCCTTTCTTCTTGATTTAGATATAGAGCCCTATCCTCATTTCTCAAGACAAAATCATCATCTGTTTCATCTTTTGATTTATAATCGTCAAAATAACCCCAATCTCCGTTGATAATAACATTATCGACAACAACATCCGGTCTATTATCATTTGAGATGCCACATTCGCGAATCAATTCGCAAAAATAATCCCATAAGCAATCAGGAATATGCCAATTATAATGTTCTTCAACAAAATTACGACGTTGATCAAGCAAATCTATATAATCTTCTACATCCAGCTCAATTTTTATGATATTATTTATCATTATCTTCTCCTTCAAGAATAACAGTTGAATTGATAATGTTTTGAAAAAAAACATCACAAATTTCTTGAAAAATTGGCGTAGAAGTAGGAATTTGCAGAACAATAATAACACTTAAATCAAATATCATATTGATTTTACATAAATATCTCAAAAACAAGTGTTATTATTTGCAATGGTATATATAAATTGGAAAAATTGCTGCCGAAAACTTGATGTTGCCTGAAAGCACGTTCTTTCAAATGTGTAAAATTAAAACAACATCAATCATAAATAAAAAAAGTATTACATCCCCCCTACTTTCCAAAATAGGGAGGAATGTTTTATCTTATTCTGTATTATATGAGATTAGATGAGGCGGATCTTATAGATTTGCTGTTTTATCTAAATATTCTATCGTAAATTCATGATCTTTTCGAGCTAATAATTCTTTTCGACTTTCATCCAAATTGAAAATATCTTCTATTATATTTTTTGTAGCCTTATACATTTGACTATAATTACCCTTGTTAAAATCAAAAAATGATAAATTAAAATAACATTCCTTGTTGTTATAAGGAAATTCAACATTATTTTGTGATGTTAGTATATCTAAATATTCATCAAAATCTGAAAATGTATTAATAGGAATGTACCCCTGTCGAAAATCATATAATGTAACTGTTTTATCTTGTTTATTAATAAAATCATAATTAAGAGCATTACAGTATTTTATTAATGTTGGAATATATTCTTGATTTTTAACCATATAAGGCTTTATCTCTTCTGCTATTTTATATTTATAATTTTCTATCACATACACCAAAAGAATATATACAGGGGATACAAAAGTTGGAGAATGTGTTTTAAATATAATATCTAAATCTTGACAGATATGTAAAATATCACGAACACTCAATTTATAAATTTTAGATAATAGATTAAATACTTCTATGAATTTGTTGTATTTATCTTGTGCTGAATATGGACATCTTTCTAAGTTAAGCCCTATAAAATATTTTCCCCAATTTTTGCTTTCAACAACATAATTAATAAGGTCATTTATTGCTGGCTTATGAAGTTTAAATTTAAAATCTATAATTTTTGCAAGAAAATCCTCTCCGTTTTTGTTACCATATATAACTTCAACGGATGATTTTAATTGATCTTCATCAACAGCCAATACAAAAATACACCCTTCAACATCAAATAAGTGCTTTATATATTCCAAAAACTTAATTGCATAAGCAGGATTGCATCGATCTAAGTCATCTATAAAGATGATTAACTTTTGGTTTGGCATTTCCTCCACAATAGTTTTAAGTGATTTTTTTACTTTTTCAATTTGTTCTTTTTTCTTTTTTTCATTATGAACTTGTTCAATAAACAAATTTTTGCATTTTGTTTTATATTGTACTGCTTGATATTTTTCTTTTACTTTTTTTCCTACTTTTGCTATCTGCTCGCCGACATATCCCCATGATGGAGCTACCATATCGACACACGTTTTTACCATTTCAGGATGAGATAAAATTTCATCACTTATAACTTCCGCTGTTGCACCAACAAAATCTTTCCAATTTCTATCGGTTAATCCCAATTCTTCAAATGATGCTATAAATGACATAAGAGGATTGTCTGCCACATCATTTTCCCAAGCATTGTAACATAATGTTTTATATTGCTTTTCATGTAGATATTCTTGCCACTTTTCTATAAAAAATGTTTTACCGCCGCCATAAGGTGCAGATACTGTCATTACAAAATTTTCATGATCAAGATTTTCTATAAGTGTGGTTAATGGTTCAAAATGTCTTTTTCTGTTTAATCTATCTTCTTGGCATGTAATTTTCATAATTTATCATCCTGTTTCTATTAAAATAAGAATAAACTAAAGCTACAATAACTTTTAGTGAAATAAAAGTAAAAACTTCTTAATTAAATAGAAGTTTTATTTTATACAAATTTCCTTGATTTAAATGTATTTTATTCATAAGATATTTTCAGCACTGTTAAAGGTGCGGAGCTGTCGAAAGCTCTTACATAGTTCGGTGTTAAGGATAACATCGTTAATTGTTACAAATAACAATAATATCCCCGACTTTTATATTGGTCGGGGAGCTTTTAGTGTATGTTCAAAGCCTCGGCTGAAAGACTAAAAGAGTCATCTAACTATGTATGATTTTCGAACTCTCCGACCACCTTATAAACAGGTGGTTTTCTTTTTTATAGGAGTGTTTAAATGTCATGCAAAAATATATTTCTAAGATAAAGAATATCTTATTATGGATATTCTTTGCTCCTTTATCTTTTATTATCGCTATACTTGGTGCTAAAGTATATTTTTTATTTGCAGATTCAGTTTTTAATAGTTTTGGAGGATTGTTTTATCCTTTAATTAAAGGATTTGGATCTGTTATTGTCGGATGTATTATATTTTCAAGTGTTTCATTTTATCTTATACCAAGTAAAAACAAAACTAAATTCTTAACGACTTTTATTTTGCTTTGTTTATGGGCGATACCTACATTTTTGCTGAATTTATACTCCATTGTCTTTCAATTTGATAAAATAATAAATGTTAATGCATATACTTGGGGTTCGACTATAGCAATTTCTTTAGTGGCTGTTATTTTGCTATATTTGATTTTATCTCCTCAAGGCATTCGAGAAATTTTGCAAGAATTTTCAGAGGAGAAAAAGGATGACTAGAAAATTTAAATATAGTCTTTGTGGCTTGGTTATAATTTTAATTCTTGCCGCTTCTACTTATATATGCACAAATAATCAAGATGATGTTGAGCTTGTTGGTCAAGTGGCATTTTCTCCTTCAAAAGAGTGTGAAGATATTATCGTTAACCTCATTAATGAAAGCAAAGAAAAAATTGATGTCGCTGTTTATGCCATCAATAATGATAATATTGTTAAAGCCTTAAAATCTGCCGACAAAAAAGGAATTAAAATTCGTATTTTAACCGATAAATTACAAGCTCGGCAAAAATCATCCAAAGTTTTGGACTTATATCAATCAGGATTAAATATTCGTGTCCATTCAAAATATAAAATTGAACATAATAAATTTGCCATATTTGATAATAAATATGTTATTACAGGATCATATAATTGGACAAACCCTGCAAGCAAAAAGAATAGCGAAAATTGTCTCCTCTCGGTTGAAAATGAAGATATTATTGCAGATTATCAATCCAGATTTGATTATTTATGGCGGATTAATACCAAAAAGAAATCTGATGCATGGTTTTTGAATAAATTGAACACAAAAGAATATTATGCCCGTGGTTTTATTACCAATAAGCAACAAAAGAAAATTAAACGCACTTTGGAAGATGCTATTGATACATTTGATGCCAAAGGCGGCAGTGTTATTATCATGAATGCAGATAATGGGCAGATAATTTCGCAAACATCCATTAATACTGACAAAAATATTATGGAATATTCTCAAAACTTTATATATTCCGGTGGTTCTGTTATTAAACCTTTTGTTATTGCATTAGCTTTAGAAAATAAAATTATCAATACTGATTCAGTGTTTGAGGTTTTTGATACTATTTCTTCTGAAAATCAAAAATTATCTCTTGATGATGTTTTAGTTAAAAGCTCAAATGCGGCAATTATGCAAATTGCGGAAAAATTAAGCACAAACGGACTTCATAGCTTTTTTGAAAAATTAGGATTTTCTAAACCTATTCAAAATCAATCGATAAAAACAACAAAACCGCTTTTTGCGCCATCATTTAATAAAGATCAGGCTTTGCAAGCAGCTATCGGAACTAATTTTAGAGTAACTCCGATGCATTTGATTGCGGCTTACGCATCTTTAATAAATGGAGGGCATTATTATGAACCTTATGCAGAAAAGCAAAGCTCGAATGAGGGAAAATATATTATTTCTGAAAACACTTCTGAAATAATGAATGAACTTTTGCGCAAAGTTGTGCAGAAAGGAACGGCAAAACAAGCAGATAAACTATCAAAAGTTAAATTAAATGCTATTACCGGCACAAATGTAAAAGATGCTAGGAACAAAAATATTGTTGTTACGACGTTAATTGGTAATTTTAATTACAAACGCAAATCTTATGTTATTTTGGTTATGCTTGATGAGCCTAAACCTATTGAAGAAACACATGGTTTTGTTTCCGCAGGATGGAATGTTGCTCCTTTAGCAGCGCAAATAATAAATATTGTAGCTAAAAAATCATAAAATATAAAAAACATTGCAACTAAATGTTGTTTGTTGTAGATTTCTTAGTAGTTGTTATTAAGGATAATGATATGAAAAAATTTATTATACTAATTTGCTTATATTTATCAGCTTGTGCAACACCTACATATACTTTTAATTCTAATGCAGCTGTAAGTTCAGGAAAGAATCAAACTATTTTTGTTACCTCTCCAGACAAATCTGTATCAGCTACAAAATTAAAAACTTTCTTTGAAGCAGTTTTAAAAGATAATGGTTTTAAAGTCGTATCAAATAAACAAAAAGCAAAATATGTATTTATCTATGGAATTACCAGAAAAGAATGGAAAAGTTTAGAAACTCAAGCTATTTGGGGACCAACCAGTATTAATTCAATTAATACCAATAACAGCGGAACCATTTTAGGAACTTCGACTACTGACTATAATATATATAATCCTTATAATGCATCCTCTTACACTAATTATAACGCAAATTATATGGGAACTTCAAATACAAATGTTTCGTATAATTATGGAATTACTGGCTATGACAATGTAATTGTAAATCATTTTCGTATCATTTTTGCCTCGCTAATTTTAGATATGAAAACAGAACAGGTTGTGTATGAAGGAACTTTAGTTGGAACTCAACCTATTGATAATTCCGAATTTTACAATTACATCCAAGATGTATATACAAAATATCCTTTATTAATACAGAGTAGCATTTCATTAACTTGTGAAACAAAAAATGCTCTTGGGTCTTGTTTTGAAAAATAATTATATGCCTGTCCAATATATTATATATATAAATATTGGACAGGCTATATATAAAATTTTAGCTATTAAAATTTATACCATCAAAAGTAAAAATATTTGCTGTTTCTTTTAAGCGATTAAAATTACTATTAAAATATTGTATTCTCTTATCTTTTTGTAGTCTACCCACGATACAAGCGTTAGGAACTTTTTGTTGTTGAGCCAATGATTTTACATTTTCAACCGAATAATTTTGAGCATGATTAAACCAATATTCCTCCCATATATCGTCTGGAACAATTGTGTTTTTAGCGTATCTATCTGCACTATCTTCAGCATCATTACTATCTTCTTTACATATATCATCATCCAAAATATGTTTTATTTCATGAAATAATGAAAACCAAAATGTATCTATCTGCTTTGTTCTATAGGTTAAATGAATAACTGGATTATTTTTATATTTATAACAGCATCCAGAAGCAGAAGCTCTGCTTATTTTAGGCGTAAATATAAAAATCACTCCTGCTTTATTTAGCTCTGATTTTATATAATTAAGACCTTCTTCAAAAGAGATACACATGTTATTTCTTATGTTTTCTACAGCAGCATTTAATATATCTTTATTATAAGGAGGTACATTTTCTCTTTCTTCTGCTAATTTTAATCCCCATCTATATAAAACTGATGTAGCTTCTTTTGTTGTCGAAGTCTCTAATTTCCGATATCGAACACCATCTAAATCAATAGAAAATTGCTTAAGTTTTGTTACATCACCAACACCAAAAAAAGACATCAGTTCTTTTAATTGCTTCCATTTTTCTTTTACTCTTGGAATTAACTTATATTTTATCATATCTTTAATTGGATATTGATTTAATATATCTACATGTGCCGACAAATTATTAATTACTTCTAATTTTTCACTTATTTGATCAAATTCTGCCTGCATATTAACCCATGTCAAAGCATCTTCATTCAAAGATATGGATATTTTTTCTGCAATTGCAGATGTAATAGATGCTTTTCCCGATACAATGTTAGAAATATGTTTTTCTGATACGCTTATCCTAGATGCAAAAACTTTTTGATCTATTCCTCTCGCCTCCAAAATTTCTTTTAACAGTACTCCCGGATGGAAAAAAGGAATTCCATTGTATACAATTTTAGTACTGGTTACCATATAATCCCCCATGCATTTAATTATGATAATCTTCTATATTAACTATGATTATTTTTTCTATTTCTTTTAATTTATAATCTTTATTTGTATCTATATCTGGCTTAAAAATTAACCTTTGCTTTTCGGTAATAGAGATTGCAAAACAATTTTTATAATTTCCATTTAAAATATGTCTTCGATATGGAGGACTGCTAGAAACTGCTTCCAAGTTTTTTGCAGCCCTCAAATATTCAAGCCTCTGATAAATTTTGTCAGATATTTGCTGTCCAAATTCTCTAACTACCTTTTTCTCATCAGACAATTTCTTTTCTAATTTATTATTTTCGTAGCTAATTTTCAATTTTTCTTTCCACAAAATTTACCATTTTGGTTAATTTTATTTTAAGATTATAAATTTGTCAAATACTTAATCACTATTATTATACTTTTAATAAAATGTATAAAATACAATCTGTTATTTTTCAGCATTCAAAATATTGCAGATAGTTGATTTTGAAATTCCTGTTGTTTCAGCAATTTCTCTATAACTTGCGCCTTGCTCATACAATGCTTTAACAATAGCATAAGTATCAATCCAATCGATACCTCCGTCCGGAGTATCTACTAAGTCAATATAAAAATTAGAAACGCTCTTTTTATCAAAATTGCGGTTTTTTTCAAATTTCAAACGGCATCTACCACCAAAAAGTTCATTTTCTTCAACGTCTTTTGCTTTATTCTTTTGGGATACTATCTCTAATTTTATCACTGTATCTAAAATATCTTCTCTTTTAGATATTCCTCTTTGTCCTCCATTTTTTCCAGAATGATGAACTAATA
>CALURS010000091.1 GCA_944323215.1 Candidatus Gastranaerophilales bacterium
GTGTAGAATCCTGTTATGAGCGAGGTGTGTGTTATAGGATAAAAAACAATATTCCATCAGGTACCAAATATGAGACTTGCCGTTCGATTCACGCAGAACAAAACGCTATTATTCAAGCAGGACAGGATAGGTGCAAAGGTGCTACTATGTATATCTGGGGGCACGACATTATTTGTATTCTATGTAAAAGATTTATTGTTCAGGCAGGAATTAAAGATGTTTACCTTAGAAAAGATGAAAACTCACCTATTTTGCACGTTTCCGCAGAAGATATTAAACGAGAATTAGAGGCTGTATAAATTCTTCATTCAGTTTACAATTCTTTACCTTCTCTTGACCCAATATATTTAATTTGGGATAATATTCAGGACGGTGAAATGATGATTTTGAATGTTTTTTTAAATAAAAATATTTTGTTTACTTCAAAAAAAGGAAAAGCAGTTGCTTTTCCTTTTTTTTTAATTGGAGGTAAAAATGAAATATAATAAGCTATTTGATTCTATAATTACTGAAAATAATCCAGTAGGTAAAAATTTATATTTAATGAAAATACAATCCCCGGACGAAATAATTTCCCATCCGGGGCAATTTTTATCTTTGTTAGTTCCGGATAAAACTTTCAGGCGACCAATTAGTATTTTGAACAATAGAGCAGGGAAACTTGAATTACTTTATAAGGTTAAAGGTGATGGAACGAAGTATTTTTCTACACTCAAATCAGGTGACAGCATTAATTTTACAGGTATTCATGGGAATTCATTTAAAACAGGGGGAAGAAATCTGTTAATTGGAGCAGGTGTTGGAGTTGCTCCTGTTTATTATATGTATTCAGAACTTAAAAAACAAAATATTCCGACTTTGCTTGCTTGCGGATTTAAAGACAATGACGAAATACCTGCTTATTTAAAGTCAGATTTTGGTTTTATCACAACTGATGATGGAAGTTATTCCAATAAAGGCAGTATTGTAGATTACGTTGAGGGTTTAATAAACGACTTTAAGCCTGATAATATTTGTGTATGCGGTCCTGTGGTTGTTATGAAATTGGTTTCTGAGATTGCTCAAAAATACAATATATTTTGTCAGGTTTCGATGGAAAAAATGATGGCATGCTCAATTGGGGCATGTCGCGGGTGCGTTATAAAAATAAATGATAACGGGATTATAAAAAATTCGGCGGTCTGTAAAGAGGGTACTGTTTATGATTCAAGGGTTGTTTTCTATGATTTAGAGGAAGGCGGTGGAAATGCCTGATTTAAGAGTAAATAAAAATGGACTAAAATTAAAAAATCCTATTATGACGGCATCTGGGACTTACGGGTATAATTTGGAGTATGAAGATTACACTGACTTAACATTAATTGGGAGTATTGTTACCAAGGCTATTTCATTAAAACCTAGAGCTGGTAATGATTGGCAGCGGATAATAGAAACCGAGTGCGGCATGGTTAACTCAATAGGACTTGAGAATGTTGGATTTGAGGTATTTTTAAAAGAAAAATTACCTGTTTTAATGGAAAAAGGTATAGATTTTTGTGTTAATCTTGCAGGTTCTAGTTTTGAGGAATATGTTGAGCTTGCCGGATTGTGTGAAAATAATAAAATAGGTATAATAGAATTAAATGTATCGTGTCCTAATGTAAACCATGGTTGTCTTGAATTCGGAGTAGATGACCAAGTTTTGTATCGTTTAGTCAGTATGGTTAGAGGGGTTTACAGCGGATGCTTGATAGTTAAGCTTACACCTAATGTTACAAGTATTGAAAAACTTGGTTTAGCATCTCAAAGGGCAGGTGCAAATGCGGTATCTGCGATAAATACATTAAAAGGATTGGGACTAAAATTGTTTTATGAAAACGGTAAATTCAGAAAAGAACAGGTAAAGGGCGGATATTCGGGAAAAGGAATTAAGCCTGTTGCTTTGAGTGCAGTTGCGAGGTTAAAAGAGGTACTTGATATTCCTATTATTGGCATGGGCGGAATTTGTTGCCTTGAAGATATCTTTGAATTTTTTGCAGTTGGAGCAGAGGCTGTTCAGATTGGAACAGCTAATTTTACATATCCTGATATTGCCGGAAAAATAGTTTTAGAGCTTGAAGATTTTATGAATAAAAATAATTTTAATACATTAGATGACTTGAAAGGAGCGTTAAGGAATGAGTAATGAGGCTTTAGAGTTGTTAGAAAAAACAGAAGGTGTGCTTCGGGGGCATTTTTGCCTTACTTCCGGATTGCATTCAGATATATATTTCCAATGTGCTAAATTATACCAATACCCTGAATATACGGAAAAAATAGCTAAATATATAGTAAAAAGTTTAAAAGGTGTAGAATTTGATACAATTGTTGCACCTGCAATCGGTGCAGTAATTATTGGTTACGAGGTTGCGAAGCAGGCTGGTAAACGGAATTTATTTGTTGAAAGAAATAACGGTACTATGCAATTAAGACGAGGATATACTCTTAAAAAAGGTGAAAGGATTGTAATTATAGAAGACGTAATAACAACTGCAAGAACAATAAATGAAACTATTGAGGCTATAAAGGAATTTGAACCTGAAATTGCTGCTGTTGGTTGTATTGTTGACAGAACTTGCGGAAAAACAGGATTAAATATAAAATCCGTGTTACAAATTGAACCTGTGACTTATGAGCCGGAAAATTGTCCGCTATGTAAAGCGGAAATTCCGATTGTAAAACCCGGAAGCAGAGTGGGAAAATAATAGGAGGATAAATTATGAAAAATCTTATTGATATAAAACGACTTTCAGTAGGCGAGATAAATAGTATTATAAATCGTGCTGTTGAATACAAGTCAGAAACAGCTGAGTCTATTAGAGGAGAAATCAATTATAGCAGCGGCATTATAGATTTTGCGAAATTTGGTGAACGTCTATACAGGGCAAATTCTTGTTTTGGCAAAACCGCGGGGCTGATGTTTTTTGAAAATTCAACCAGAACAAAATGCTCTTTTTCTATGGCGGCACAGAAGTTAGGGATGAACATTATAGATTTTGATACAAAAACTTCGTCCTTTTTAAAAGGAGAATCTTTAAAAGATACTATTGAAAACCTATGTTATATAGGAGTTAATACTTTTGTTATAAGGCATAGTGAAGAAAATATTGTTGACAAGATTGCAGAGCAAATAAATTGTCCTGTATCATTTATTAACGCAGGTGACGGCAAAAATGCTCATCCTACACAGGCTCTATTAGATTATATGACTATGTTAGAGAAATTGGGTACTGTTGTGGGCAAGAAAATTACTATTCTTGGAGATATAGCACATTCGAGAGTTGCCAAATCCAATATAGTACTTTTAAATAAAATGAAAGCAGAAGTTCACTTATTTGCACCGGAGTATTTTGTTCCAGAGGATAAAGCAAATTATGAAGGTATATGGGAAAGTGATTATGATAGTGCCATTAAAGATGCGGATGTAGTAATGCTTTTAAGGGTGCAGAATGAGAGGTTAAACTCAGAGGAATTGAACAGTTCAAAAGAGTACAAGGATTTATATTGTTTAACCGTCGACCGATTAGAAAAATATGCACCAAATGCTATTTTAATGCACCCCGGACCTGTTAATCGGGATGTGGAAATATCCTCAGAGCTTTTGGATTCTAAAAAAGGAAAAACCATTCTTGAACAGGCAAGAAACGGTGTATATGTCAGGATGGCAGTACTGGAAAATGGGGTTAAGTAGTGTGGAGATAAATTCCCGAAATTTAAAAATAACAGTTAAAAACGGTATTATAACTAATATTGAACAGGGAAGCGGTGATAAGAATTTGTATATTTCGCCACGTTTTGTTGAACTTCATTGTCATCTAAGAGAGCCGGGATTTGAAGAAAAAGAAACCCTGCAAACAGGGATTCACTCAGCCTTTGCAGGCGGATACGGGATTATCTGTCCTATGCCTAATACTAAGCCCGTTTGTGATAATATTCAAACTTTAAAATATATCCTTGATAACTCAAAAAATTCTTATGATATCTTGGTTAAACCAATTTGTGCCATAACTAATAATTTAAGTAGCTCAAATTTAGTGAATTTTAAAGAATTGAAAAATAATGGTGCTGTTGCGTTTTCAAATGACGGAAAACCTGTTGAAGATATGGAAACACTTAAGAAAGCATTAATCAAAGCAAAAGAATCCGGAGTTTTAATAATATCTCACTCGGAGAATACAAAGTATCAGCCTGAAGACGAGCGTTCAGAATGGACAGCAGTAGAAAGAGAGATTAATGCAGTAAGAGAGGTTGACGGAAGGCTTCATTTTGCACATATTTCTACTAAAAAATCAGTTGAGCTAATACGGCAAGCAAAAAAGGAAGGGCTAAGCATCACAGCGGAAACTGCTCCGCATTATTTTACATTTGAAGCTCCAAAAATAAGAAGCGGAAGGTTTAAAATGAATCCGCCATTAAGAACATCTGAGGACGTAGAAGCAATAAGAAAAGGCCTAAAAGACGGTAGTATTGATATAATAGCAACTGATCATGCTCCGCATACTGATTTTGAGAAATTACAGCCTTATGAAAATTCACCGTTTGGGGTTACAGGATTTGAAACAGCGTTTTCTTTGGGTATGACAAATCTTGTTTTAAACGGATATTTAACCTTAGAGGGATTAATTGATAAACTTGTTTACAATCCGCTTAAGATAATTGATATAGAGTTATACGGTTTTAAAATTGGTGAAAAAGCAGAGTTTAATATTATCGATACAGATAAAAAATGGGTTGTAGAAGGGGCAAAGTTTAAGACAAAATCAAAAATAACCCCTTATGAGGGATTAGAGCTGACGGGAAAAGCTATAAAAACTGTTGTAGGGGATAAGATTTATGAATTATAAAACGGAGATAAATAATGAGTATAAATAAAAGAATTAAGGAGAAAATAGTATTAGCATTAGATGTTGATACGGAACAAGAGGCAAAAGAGCTGATAAAAGAATTAAAGGATTATGTAGGAGTATTTAAACTGGGTCTACAGTTTTATACATCAAACGGAAGCTCGGTTTTTAAATTTATAAAAGATGAGGGAGCTGAAGTATTCTTCGATGTAAAACTTCACGATATACCAAATACCGTAAAAAAAGCATCTGAAAACATAGTAAGAAAAGGAGTAGGATTTTTCAATTTGCACGCAACAGGCGGAGCAGAAATGATGCGTCAGGCAAAAGAAGGTGCAGATAATGTAGCTAAAGAGTTGGGTCAAAAATCTCCTACAATACTTGCGGTTACTTTATTAACAAGTATTTCTCAAACGGTACTGAACGAAGAATTAAAAATAAATTCAAATACAAAGGATTATGCATTAATGCTTGCTAAATTAGCAAAAAATAGCGGTATGAGCGGAGTAGTAGCATCAGCACACGAAGCTGCAGAAATTAAATCAGCCTGCGGCAGTGATTTTAAAGTTCTCTGTCCCGGAATCAGACCTCAATGGTCCGTTGCAAATGAGCAAAAACGTATTGCAACTCCTTCTTATGCGATTTCACAGGGAGCTGATTACCTTGTAATCGGACGTGCTGTTACTGCCAGTCAAAACAAGGTCGATGCAATGAAAAAGATTTACGACGAAATAGAAAGTGTATTATAAACTCAAGGGAAATCAGTTATGTCAGAAAATAAAGCCAGATTATTACTTGATAACGGAATGATTTTTGAAGGCAAATCTTTTGGAGCCGCAGGAACTGCATTTGGTGAAATTTGCTTTAATACATCAATGACCGGTTATCAAGAAATCCTTACAGACCCGTCTTATGCTAAACAAGTGATAGTAATGACTTATCCTGAAATTGGGAATTATGGGATTAATAAAGAGGATTTTGAAAGTTCAAAAGTTCAGGCAACGGGGTTTATTGTTAAAAACTACTGTGAAAACGAAAGTCATTACAAATCTTATATTAAGTTAAAAGATTATCTTAAACAACAAAACATCGTTTCAATTTCAAATATCGATACCCGAAGACTCACAACAATAATAAGAGAAAACGGGGCGTTGAATTGTGCAGTAACAACAGAGGAAATAACGGATGAGATAAAAAGTCAATTGAAACAGTTTTCAATGGATAAAGACATCGCAAAACAGGTTTCCATCAAAAATGCAGAAAAAATACTTCCGCTAAAAGAAAAAGATTGCGGAATAAAAATAGCATTAATTGATTGCGGAGTAAAAAAGGGAATAGTTGACGCACTAAAGAACAGAGGTTGTGAAATTCTTGTATTCCCTGCGGATATTAGTGCAAAAACAGTCCTTGAAAGCGGAGTTGACAGTGTTTTAATATCAAACGGTCCCGGAGACCCTCAAGATGCAGTCGAAACAATAGAAACAGTAAAAGGGTTAATCGGAAAAATCCCTATATACGGAATTTGCTTGGGATATCAGATTTTGTGTATAGCCCTCGGAGGTAAAACGTACAAACTAAAATACGGTCATAGAGGTGGAAATCACCCTGTAATTAACAAACAAACAGGGAAAGTAATTATGACTTCTCAAAACCACGGGTATGCAGCAGATGAGAAAACTCTTCCTGAAAATGTTGAAGTTACTTATGTAAATCTTAATGATAACACATTAGAGGGTTTTTGTTGTAAACCTCTAAAGATTGATGCTGTTCAATTTCACCCTGAGGCAGCCCCCGGTCCTTATGATGCTGGAGAGATTTTTGATAACTGGGTTTATGAAATGGTTGTAAACAAATACAAAGGTATAAAAAAATTAAAGTTGATATTTGATAAATTAATAAAATAAAAGAGGTTAGAAAAATAAAATGCCAAGAAATAATGACATAAACAAAGTACTTGTAATAGGTTCAGGTCCGATAGTAATAGGTCAAGCAGCAGAATTTGATTATGCTGGAGTGCAGGCATGTAGGGCGCTAAAAGAAGAGGGGATAAAAGTTATTCTTGTCAACTCAAACCCTGCAACGATAATGACAGATGAAACAATAGCAGATAAAGTTTATATTGAGCCTTTAACCTTGGAAACATTTGAATATGTAATAAATAAAGAACGCCCTGATGGAATACTTGCGGGTCTTGGCGGTCAAACAGGGTTAAACTTAGCTTTAGAACTCTACGAAGCAGGAATTCTGGATAAGTATGGTGTTCAACTTCTCGGAACCAAAATAGATTCAATAAAAAAAGCTGAGGATAGAGAATTATTTAAAGAGCTTATGCTTGATATAGGAGAACCTATTCCTGACAGTAAGACAGTTTCAACAATAGATGAAGCAAAAGATTTTGCAAATAAAACAGGTTTTCCGTTAATAATTCGTCCGGCATATACGTTAGGCGGTTCAGGCGGTGGTATTGCTTCTAATATGAAGGAGTTTGAAGAAATTGTATATAGCGGACTTTTAAGAAGTCCGATTACACAGGTTTTAATAGAAAAAAGTATTGCAGGATATAAAGAAATTGAATACGAAGTCATAAG
>CALURS010000092.1 GCA_944323215.1 Candidatus Gastranaerophilales bacterium
ATAACAATTATTTTATTGTAAAATCATTTTATGAAAAACGACAAAAAGAAAAAACTAATATTAGCCTCACAATCGCCAAGAAGGCGAGAAATACTGTCAAAAATGGGACTCAAATTTGAGATTATCCCGTCAACCAGCGAGGAAAAGATGCCGGAAGGTGAATTTACCCCTGAAATGATAGAGGAAATAGCCTACAAAAAGGCAGAAGAAGTTGCAAAAAGAGTAGATAAGAATGCTCAAATTCTTGGTGCAGATACAGTTGTAATTCATAATAAAAAAGTATTAGGCAAACCACATACAAAACAAGAAGCCTATGAAATGTTAGAAGAATTATCTGGGATTACACACTATGTAGTGACAGGTATTTGCCTGATTGATAACTCAACAAACAAAATTTATAAAACCCATACGATTACGTATGTAACCTTTAACAACTTGACACAAGGAATGATAGCAAACTACATAGAAGGATATAAACCCTACGACAAAGCAGGCTCATACGGAATACAAGAGTTACCGGAAGGCTTTGTAAAAAACATTGAAGGTGAATTGGATAATGTAATTGGCTTACCGTCAAAAGCCGTCAAATCTCTTTTAAAACTTACTGAAAATTATTAGTAATTGTATAAATATACTCTAAAATAATAGTAAAATAATCCAGCCCAGAAAGTCCGTTGATAATTATATCAGCATCATTTCTTATTGGTTTAATATATTTATTTCCTGCCTCAACAATATAATTCCAATGCTTTTTAGCATTCTCCATATCTTGATTTCTTTCATTAAGTGCACGGGCAAGAAACCAGCCTTTACGGACTTCATCTTCTGTTTCAACATAAACTTTAGCATCAAATAAGTCAGTATTATTAATAAACATTGAAGCCATACCTTCAACAACAACAACCTTGTTAGCCTTAACCAACTTGGAATTAGGAACAGAAACACCCGTACCGTTTGGTAAATACTCTGGACTGTAAATATCTTCTCCTTCCGATATTTTTTCTAAATCAGACTGAAGTAATTCAAGCTGAAAATTATTTGGAGAATCAACATCAAAGCCATTATCTCTAAGGTTATCAAAAGTTCCGAACTTTTTAATTAGAGCAGAAATATCATTGAAATAGTTATCCGTGGTAAAAATTGAAACAGGCATATTAAGCTTAATCGCGACCTCTTGAATTCGCCTGCAAATAGTAGACTTACCGGAAGCCGATTCACCTGTTATAGAAATCAAAATTCGTTTTCTGGGATTGTTAACCAATCTTTTAGAGAATTTTTGGATAAAATCCGGTTTGACTTCAGCAAAAATAGGAACAGCTGCTTTTCTATCAAAAGCGAGGACTTGTTTGAATTTAGATTGGAGATAATATGCCAAGAGTTCACGTCCTGTCCTTTGGTTAAAATCAGGTTTATATAATTTATCTTGAGAATGAATTTCTTTATCTATTAAATCTGAAATTCCTTCGATTTTATGTTGGTCATCTATTGTCATATTTCTTACACATATTATCCGGAAAAAATTCTTGAAGGTCAAATCAAATTTTTACAGGATCTTGATTAATTAATTCAATTGCTTTTACTAAGTTTTCTCTAAGCAGCCGTGCCAGCTTTTCGAAACCGGTGACCTTAACAAATTCTTCGGAAACGATATCATATAACTGCTTCATTAGATCAATTGTAGTAGTAATTTGCCTAAATAACTGTCCTTCATACTCAATATTACTATAAGGATCAAAGTTATACATATAAGACCAATTAGCGACCGAATTTGTTCTAGGGTTAGAATTCAGCTCGGCAAATCTATAAATATTTTGAGCGATATCAGTATCGAGTTCAATTTCTTCACCGGAGACAGCCGTGTATTCTTTCAAATATTTTCTTAAATATCTGATTTCCGACTTAAGTAATTCATCTTGCACAGAAATTGAAGGTTCTTCCAAGTTATCATCATCATTAGGAGCAGTTATTTTATCCATATTTGCCATAACACCAATTAAACCGGCAAGTTGAACAGGGGATAAATCTAATAAAGTATCATTACATAAAAACTCAATAATAGGTAACTGAATATATCCGTTTAAATGTTTTAATAATTCTCCTTTAAATGTTAAATAGTTATCTTCATCTAAAAATCTAAGTTTTTTAAGAATATTTTTTCTGCTTTCAATTTGTTTAAATAATGCCTCTTGTTTTTTTAATTTAACCGCCTCGTCATTATCATATACGTGCAATGATTTTGACATCATATCAATCAATTTATCATCATCACCGGTCATAGAGTAATAATTAGCTAAAAATGAATAATCAGGTACAAAACTGCTTTTTAAATCATTAGCCCCTGAAGCAATTAAATTTCTAATAATATTTTTTTGTTTAGGATTACATCCAAGAGCATAGCAGTACCCAATTGTATCAATGCCTCTCCTGCCGGCCCTACCTGCCATCTGGTGAAAATCGTTAGGAGAGAGCATTCTCATACCATCATCACCATCAGGATGATCTGATGGCTTTCTGATTGCACTTATTACCGTCGTTCTTGCCGGCATATTAATTCCTGCAGCAAGAGTTTCTGTTGCAATAACAACTTTAACCAATTTTTTCTGGAACAATTCTTCAATTAATTCTTTCTGAGTAGGTAATAAACCTGCATTATGAACAGCATAACCTCTATAAAGAGCTTCTTTGTCTAACCCTTCACCTAAATACTTACCTTGCATTTCATACTCTTTTATTGTTTGGTAAATTTGGTGAATTTCATCTCTATTATTTAAGCATTCGCATTTTGTTTTTAATTCACCTAAGATTCTTTCACTGTTAGATTTGCTAAAAACGAATAAAATCGTAGGGAGTCTATCTTCTTCACATAGAGTATCAACCAGCTTAGTAAAGACATTTTTAGAAGGTCTGGCTGAAATAGAAGCCATTTGATTGTTAGCATGTTTTTTAGCAATTCTTTTTTCCGACTTAGAAAGCCCCGACTCAATTCTTTTTGAGCGGGGTTCAGCGTGAGAAATGATAAATTCTAAAGGTACGTGTCTGTTTTCTTTTGGTACATCGACAAGAACGGTACCCAAATCTCCGATACCTGTTCTTCCTTTTGAAATATACATTCCGTCTTCAATCTCATTATCCTTGTGCTTATCAAATGTTATGTATTTAGAGGGTGTTCCCTTAATACTTGCCATCCAATCTGTAATTTTTTTATTATTTCCGATTGTTGCCGATAGTGATAATAATTGAATATCTTTTGGCGTAAACATAATTGCTTGTTCCCAAATTCCGCCTCTATCAATATCTCCAAGATAATGCAACTCATCGAAAATAACTGTTTTAACATCTTTTAATCCGGTAGATGTTTTTCTCCCTTCCATATAATCGCCAAACACCATATTCCTATATATTTCTGTAGTCATAAGAACAATTGGTGCATTAGTATTAATTTTAACATCACCGGTCATAATTCCGACATTTTCATCCCCGTATATATTACAAAAAGACTTATATTTTTCATTAGACAAAGCTTTAAGCGGGGTAGTATAGAGAGTTCTTTTTCCTGCATTCAAATTCTTATTAATAACAAAATGGGCAATAGCCGTCTTTCCTGTTCCTGTAGGAGCTGTAACTAATACATCCTCTCCTTTCAATAAATTAATACCGGCTGTTTTTTGAAATACATCAGGGCGATTAAGTTCGCCATTTTCATTATAACCTAGTTTGAACCAGTCATTTTTTAAAGATTCCGATAAAGAAACAGGAATAACACTCATTACTGCTGCAGTAGCAAAAGCAGGAGTAATAGTTGACGGTGGAGTCATACCATTAGATATTTGTTTTTTACCATATTGCAGTGCACGTCGAAGTGCTTTTTTACTTCCGCCAGAAGGTAATTGTGACCTAAAACTTATATCAGTTGATGTAGTTATTTTCTGTATGTGCATATCCTATTAAAACTTGAGATAAAAATTTTTGCTAGTTATTACAAAAATCTTTACAAATATTAATTAAATATGATACCATGTAGACATATTGAGAGATAAGGAGAAAAAAATGGCAAGATTAATCAGACCAACTTGGGCAATAAGATGTGTACAATCAGGATGTAAAACTTTATTTGAAGTAGCACAACTTGAAGAAGGAAAGCAACAAGAAGTAATTTGTCCAAATTGTGGAGAACATTACGTTTATCCTATCTACGATAATAATGAAGAACAAAATAATAACTAATGTTTTTTAATAATACTGATAAGCGATACAACCAATACAGTGCTCATCTTAAGCAAAAATTTGGTGCTAAAGTCTATAAAATAACACTGGATGCGGGTTTTTCTTGTCCAAACAGGGATGGAACACTATCAAGTTGCGGATGTATTTTTTGTGATGATGGTGGAAGTTTTTCTCAGGCACATTCTAATCAAATAAGCATAGAAGAGCAAATCTTAACAGGGGTTGAAACCTTATCAAAGAGATTTAAGGCTGAAAAGTTTATGTCTTATTTTCAAGCCTTTTCTAATACTTACAAACCGGTTAAAGAGCTTGAAAAAATATACGCTTCTGCACTAAAGCATCCGGATATAGTAGGAATATCGATAGGAACAAGGCCGGACTGTATTGATGATGAGAAATTAAAATTAATAAGCAGTTATACTTCGAACTATTATACTTGGATAGAATACGGGCTGCAAAGTGTACACGATAAAACCTTAAAATGGATTAATAGAGGTCATAATTATGACTGTTTTTTACGGGCTTATGAAAAGACTAAAAAATATGGAATAAACACTTGTATTCATTTAATTTTAGGGTTGAACGAAACGTATGAAGAAATGATTGAAACAGCAGTAGAAATTGGGAAATTGGAGCCTGAAGGTGTGAAAATCCACATGTTATGTGCACTTGAGGGGACAAAAATTGCTGATTTATATAAAAACGGTAAATTGCCATTTATGACTGAAGATGAGTACATTAACTTATGCTGTGATTATTTAGAGCTAATGCCTGCTAAAACAACAATTCACAGACTTGCAGGAAATGGTTTAAAAAAGAACCTTATCGCACCACGGTGGTTGGGGAAAAAACTTGATGCTCTAAATAAAATTGATCGAGAACTTGAGAGAAGGGATTCTTGGCAAGGGCATAAATTTCAAAAATAAAATTTATCCAAACAATCTTTCCCAGAAACTTTTTTTTGATTCAAGTGCCTTTATTCTCTCTGCCATTTTCTTGTTGTCTTCAAGGAGCTCAGCTATTTGTTTTGATAAAATTTCATTATCTTTTTTATATCCGCCGGCTTCTATTAAGTTTTGAGCAAAATCAGATTCCCTGATATCATCACTGATTTTTTTAGCAACGGCTTCAGCGAGCATTTGGAGGGTCTGAGAACTGATATCCAAAGTAAGATTTCTTAGTTTTTTAGGATTTTCAGCAGTTTGGATTTCAACAGGGGCTTCAACTGTTGGAGCTGTAATTGCTGTTTCACTAACTATTTGCGGTGCAGCATTATTTTTATCATCCAATTTTTCTGCTATTTTTTCATCAGGGTACCCTTGAGCCTTTAGCGTTATTCCTCGTCGTATTTTTTTTACTGAAATATCGTCATAAAACTCAACCCCGTTATCATCTTCAAATACAGGATCAATTTTCCAATCAGAAATAAATATTTCCAATGATTTTAAATCTATAAAATAATTTTCTGCACTTAATTTTTTTAGTATATCATCTTTTGAAAGCATCTAAATTCCTTACCTTTTAAGACTACGCTCAATATCCCTGTTCTGTGTCTTTTTCATAAGAGTTTCACGTTTATCGTACAATTTTTTACCTTTACCCAATCCTATTTCAAGTTTAGCAAAACCTCTTGATAAAAACAATTCTAACGGAACTATCGTGTATCCGTCTTTTTTAACTTTTATATCTATTTTTAAAATTTCTTTTTTGTTTAAAAGTAATTTTCTAACTCTGTCAGGATTATGATTAAAACGATTTCCCTGATCATAAGGTGAAATATGTGAGTTATACAAAAACATTTCACCATTCTCAATTTTGGCAAAACTATCTTTCAAATTCATACCGTTTTTTCTAATAGACTTTATCTCAGTTCCGGTCAAAACAATTCCTGCTATATATTTTTCACAAATTATATAGTCATGAAAAGCTTTTCTGTTATTTGAAACAAGTTTTCTGTCCATAACGGAATTATAATTCAAAACATACCTATTGCCAACACCCTTAACAATATAAATAAGATTATATGACATAAGAATTTGTTTAAACTATAATATCAAATATGAAGAATGTCGCATTTATATTTGGAACACGTCCGGAAGTTATAAAACTTGCACCTGTAATACTTGAGTTAAAAAAATACCCAAGTGATTATAGGGTCATTATTATAAATACAGAACAGCAAAAAGAGCTTTCAAATCAGACTTTGAGCTATTTTGGTTTAAAATCCGATTATAATCTTAATGCTATGAGAGAAAATCAATCACTAAATGACGTTCAAGCAAGGATAATGACCTCGTTAAACGAAGTATATAAAACAGAAAAAATAGATGCGACAGTCGTTCAAGGTGATACAATGACAGTTTTATGCGGAGCACTTACAAGTTTCTATAACAAAATTCCTGTATTCCATGTTGAGGCGGGACTTCGCTCTTATGACAAGTTCGAGCCATTCCCTGAAGAAGCCATAAGACAAATGGTTTCACGAATAACTGATTTGTTTTTTGCTCCGACGGAGGCTAATAAAAAAGCACTATTAAAAGAAAATATTAATCCAAACGCCATTCACGTTGTAGGCAACACAGTAATCGATGCACTTTCGTGCTTGTCAGAAGATGTTATTGAAGAAAGTAAGACCTTTTTTGAAACTCAAAATATTCCAACAGAAAAACTTGTGCTTATAACAGCACACAGACGAGAAAATCATGGAGAGCGTTTAGGGAATATAATTAAAGCCATTTCATATTTAGTAAACAAGTATCCTGATTTTACGTTTGTTATTCCTGTACATCCCAACCCAAATGTGAAAACAAGGATTGAGGAAGCTTTTAAAAATTCATCAAATGTAAAGTTATTACCACCGCTTGATTATCCCAGACTTGTGTACCTGATGAAACACGCACAATTAATTTTAACAGACTCAGGAGGAATACAAGAAGAAGCTCCGACATTTGGCTGCCCTGTAATCGTATTAAGATATGAAACAGAGAGAAAAGAAGGTGTTGAAGCAGGAGTTTCGATTTTAGTCGGTGCAGAATATGACAGAATTATAGAAGAAAGCGAAAAAGTCCTTTCTAAAACAAAATCAGAAACAAGACTTAAAGCTCAAAACCCTTACGGTGATGGATTATCAGCTTCAAGAATAGAGAAGTTAATCAGAGAAT
>CALURS010000093.1 GCA_944323215.1 Candidatus Gastranaerophilales bacterium
TAATTTGAACTTTATAATCAGCATAACAGAGATGCCTTTGAGGCGGCAATTCTAAATTAGAAAAACCGCCTTTAGACAACTTATTAATTTCATGTTTAAGATTTAAATAATCTTCAAATCCATGTTCAATCATTGTTTGAGCAACAAAATGAGTCAATTTACAAGTTTTACCGGCACCTGGTATGCCGCAAATTATAGTAATCAAATTTCTGCACCAACCCCAACAAATCGAAGAATAACATTTTCTGAAAGAGAATCTATGTTTTTAAAGCTTACATTATAATTTTCATTTTCAATTTCAATAATTCTTAATGATTCCAAATTTGCAAAAACTGCAAAATTAATTTCTGTATAGGTTGAAGGGATAATGATTTTTATTAAATTTTCATTTGTAAATGTTGTAGGATTAAAAATAGTTAAAGTATAATCTTCTCCCTCTATATATTCAGTTTTCACTTTCTCTATTATGTAAGAATATTGAGAACCGAGCATTACATAACCCATACAGCGAACAGAAAACGTTGAATAGTCCATTAATTCCTTTTCAGAATTATTGAAAGAAACATACCACCGATTAGCCCCCCATTCTTCCTGCAAATCACTAGCATTATCATTTTGACCTTCAACCCTAGCATAAATTGTTTCTTCTTTACTATATGAGCAAGGCAATTTAATCACAGAGTCAGTCCCTTGATAGCTACTAATGTCTTCATTTAAAAATACATAATCATTAAAATTAGTAACTGGAAGTTGATTTAAAGACTTTTTAAAAATATTTTTTGTATATTTTGACCATATTTCATCAGACAAATATTCTTCATACAGCGAATCTGGTACATACATCTCAAAAGTATCATATGTTGCTTCTCCATTAGAAAAATCTAATCCTTGTATTACTGCAGTCTCATTGTTTACTATTAATTTCGTAATTTGATAAAAATTTGATAATTCAAAAGATGTAATATGGTTTGGCAAAATGACAGTGTCAACATTTGTGCCATCAAAAGCATACCGAGATATTCCATCAATATTATAATCTTTACCCTCAAAAAACTTCATTTCTCCAACAAGAATTTTAAAAGGATATATTGACTCGCCTTTTTCAATCGCTACGTCAGAAAACGAAACTATGTCATAATATTCAGTTGTTTCATCATTAAAAGTCACTTTTAAATATGAAGAATAATCAAAAGAATCGTTAAAAACATTTTCCATATCACTTGACGAATTTATAATAATCTCTTCATTACTTGGAATAAATTCAAATGAATAACCAGTTGGTATGTTTTCAACCACTGTAGAATCCCCAGTATAAGCAACTACTGAATTTTTGAAAAATTTAAAATCAGTTATCTCAACCTTCTCTTGTGCATTTTGACTTTCAAGTTCTTTAATTTTCAACTCCAGTTCTGCGATTTTATTTTCCAGGAATATGTTTTCGCTTTCTAACTCATTTAAAAGCTCTTTATATACAGCAAGTTCATTTTTTAAATCTTGTAGTTCTTTCTTATCATCCAATGAATAACTAATTTGCTCTCCATTAAACCAGTCTTTAATCATTGCTGGATGCTGTGCTGTAAACACAACCCCTGCAATACTTGTCGGAACTGTTACAGCAACAGTCAACCCTAAAACTAATTTCCCAAATGTTTTCATTACGCCACCTCATTAGAATTTACAAAAGAATTTGAATTTTCATACACTACACTAGAAAGAATATAATGATCGTTACCAGATGAATAATATACATTTTCTCCATCAGTCCAAATATTACGACCTGAGAAATACGAAATTGAAAGCCCTTCTAACTCAACTTGATAGAAAGTTTTATCAACCGGAGAAAATGCATATGTATTATTTAAAAGTGAGCCAGAAGAATAATAAGCATTTTCTCCATCAGTCCATACATTATAACCATGAAAACGAGGAGAATCTGAGAAAGCAAGGGATCTTTCCCAAGTTGAAGTATCTATATCTAATTTACAGTTATACAGATAAACTCCATCTTCAAAATACCAAACATCCTTACCTTCAAAAGCAGTTATACCATTCCAACTTTTCTCTTCCCAGGTTGATGTTTCTTTATTTAATTTGTAATGTAAATCATCTTTAGAGTAATAAATTTCTTGACCATCAGTCCATATATCCCAGCCTGTAAAATCTGTTAAACCGTTCCATTTTTGCTCTTCCCAGGTTGATGCCTCTTTATTCAATTTGCGTTGCATAGTTCGATTAGAATAATAAATATTTTCTCCGTCAGTCCAAACATATGGTTCTGCAGCAGCATGAAAATTACCATTCCATGAAAAATCGTCCCAATTGCCAAGATTTTTATTAAAAACATAAGTAGAAACATATGTTTTTTCTCCATCAGTCCAAACCTCTTCGCCACTAAAACTAAATGGAAGGGTAAACGAAACTTTTTCCCAAACAAATGTCTCTTTATTTAATTCATATTGTTTCGATCCAGAAGAGTAATAATAATTTTCTCCATCGCTGAAGATATTTTGTGTATAAATAGACTCCATGCTGGTCAGAGCTATTTCTTCCCATGTTGACGTTTCTTTATTTAATTTCCGTTGGCTAGTTCCATTTGAATAATAAACATCTTCTCCAACAGACCAAACATAACTACCATTAAATGAAGTTAAACCATTCCAACTTTTTTCTTCCCAAGTCAAAGTTTCTCTATTAAAAACTGCTTGCCTCAGAGGTTCCGGAGTTTCAAAAGGAAGAAGATCATAACGGGCTGCATCAGAACAATAAATATTAACACTATCAGTCCAGACATATTGCCCTCTCATCACAACAGGCCCTTCCCAATGCATCTCTTCCCAAGTTGATGTTTCTTTATTTAATTTATATTGTTGCGTTCCTGCGTTACTTGAATAATAATAGTTTTCGCCATCAGCCCAAACATCATAACCATAAAAATTGCTTAAACCATTCCAAGTTTTTTCTTCCCAGGTTGATGTCTCTTTATTTAATTTGTATTGATCGGTGCTATTTGAATAATAAAGATTACCATCGCAAGTCCAAACACAATCAGCACGACGAAGAATAAAATCTTCCCAATACATTTTTTCCCATGTTAATGTATCTTTATTTAATCTGTAATCATCTAAATAATAGAGATTAGCACCATCGGTCCAAACATCGTCTCCATCAAAAGGAAAGCCTTCATCAACAAACTCTATTTCATCCCAAACAAGTTTTAAGACCTTATTAGTTTGTTCGGGTTCTTCTGGCTCAGGATCATCTGGTGTTTCTCCTGGTTCTTCTGGAGTTTCGCCAGGTTCTTCAGGTAAAGGTTGTTCTTCCTCGACTTGGGATCCTACTAAAATAGGCCAATTTTGGACAAGCAAGATTAAACCACTCGCAATACTAATAATTAAAATTACAAAAATTACAAAAAAGATTTTATTTTTCATAACTTTCTCCATCTCAGATATTTGTGCTGTATACAGCATATAAACAAATTGCATTTAAATATGGGTCATACCAATCAGTATATACATACTCTGATGAATTGTAAGTCAAAGTATTTAGATATATAGGACGCAACGAATTTAAATTACGATCATAATATAAAGTTCCTTGACCATACAATGCTCTATTTGAAATCCCCCCAAACTTTAAATTGCTATTTCGATTTTGTTTAAGGGCTGATAATTGCGAAGAAGATAATAATTTTGTTAAATCTAACTCACAGCCATATGTATAGACATTATCTAAAAGAATGGTTTGATAATCGTTGCCAACATAATAACCGATCTGTAAATTGTAGGTTTTAGGTTGAGACTTTATGACCACAATAGCATCTGTTTTTAAACTTGAAATTTCAAATTCATAATAATAACAAAAACCAGTTTCTGTAGGAGATAAAACTCCTCCGCCCAAGAGCTCAATTTCGCTTTCTATATAACCATTGTCTCCATAAACAAAAACGCTATCAGCAAAAGAAAAATAATCAAACATGTGTCTAAATGAGACTCGAATAATTAATCCATTATCTTTAGTAGATTCAACAAGCAGCTCAGATGTATTATTGCCGCTAGAAGAAATAATATCTTGAGAAACTATACGGAATCGTCCCGCATCAATTTGATTTTCAATTGTCCCATCAGAAGAAAAAATAAATTTAATTTCATTTACAGCAACATCAAGTTCGCCTGCATATAAATTCAAATTCTCTGTTACCACATTTTTTGAAAAGTCAAATTCTTCGCCCGAACTTGTATTCCAAGTTCTAATTGAATAGCCAACCTCTAATTGTGGACATGTTGTGGGTGGTGTGATTATAGATCCTACTGTATAAACTTGTTTTAAAAATATTTCATCCTCATACCAGAAATTAACAACTTTATATTCTGAGATATCTCCAGTTCCTTGTTCAAAATTGTCTTTTTCAATTATTGAACATTCTTCAATAGAGATGTTTAGCGTATTTCTTGAAAAATATTTGTTCCAATAATCAACTGCTAACTGTCCGCCATCTGTATAGATTTTTAATTCAGAACCTTTTTCATAAAATGCAAATTGAAAATGTAAAGTATCCGTCAATAATTCTTGCATTTCATTATCAAAGAAAGTGTATGAATACGATGCCAAAACATATTCTTCTGAAATATTTGCTGTAGAACAATAGTTCCCGTTTACAAAAAATCCATAATTTAATTTACTATCAAATTTTATCTGATTATCTGTATAAATTTGCGTAGAAAATCTATTCTCTGTTTCTTGTTGCAAAACTAAATTATTAATACCTAACTTAAAAGAATTTTGCGTATCTAAAGTTTGATCAGGAAATACTAAACCCGAAATATAACCATATATGCCTCCAGCTGCGTTATAGTAATTATTCAACTGAATACCGCAGTAACCAGCAACGCCAACTATGACAATCGCACATAATGAGAATATAAACAATCTAGCTTCCTTAACTTTAACGCACAAAATTATTAAGCCAATTAAAACTATCACTAACAATAAATCGTACCAAAATTGAGCATCAAATAATAAACCTAACATTATGCTACCTCCCACTCAATTTCGCCAGAAGAATCAGCTAATGACAAAATATCAAAATCTTTCAACCCAGAGTCATCCGTGAAACCAACAAATTTAATTCCTAGTTCTGAAAGAAGAATATCATCAATGTAAATTGAGAGAACTATTGAATTGTTCCTTTCAAGATAAAGGTCTACAAAGTCTTTTTTCAATTTAAAAGCACATTGATTTTCAATAATTGGAACATAATCAAAATCATAAATATCTACATTAACAACTTCTTTGCCTACAAAATAATCGCCAGAAGAAGAGCTTGAGCCATCGATTGAATATGTTGAACTGCCATGAAGAACTCCAAACATACTATCTTTTGCATTCTTTGCTCCATTTGATGAAATTGTAACTTTAATTGAATAATAAGAGCGCATATTTTGTTGAACCTTCAAAGAATCTTCTTGATTTAATTGAACACCTGTTGTCATGTCATCTTCAGAAGCATAATAGTTAAACAAATCTCCAAATTCAAAAACATATGTACCATTTGTTCCTGCAGGCAGCGCTTGTATTTGTTGGTATAAAATGTAAGAAATGTAATCGATATTGTAATTGTTATAAATATTGCTCTTTCCTATATGCACAACTGCATTCTCATCAGACATAAAATCTTCCATTGATGAAAACGAATTTTTTTCAATATAGTTTGAGCCTTTAAATTTGATATAAACAGGATCTTCTTCGCCTCCAAAATTTGCAACTATATATGAATCAGCACTCAATGGGTTGGATGATCCTGTCGCATCATCGTTTGCAAATTGTTGATAATTATAACGAGAAACATTTGATTTCAGAATTGTCGGACTCATATATATTGGTCCAGATGTTTCTTTCCATAACCACCAACCCGTTTCATAAAATGTTTCGCTAACAACATTCATATCAGAAACAACAGTTGAAAAATCATTCAATGAACTAGCAATTTCTTGCATAGATTCAAAACCAGATAAGAAATTGATGTAATCTTCTATAGTGAACCAATCAATTTTATCAGAAGGCGAATTTGCAACATATTGCACACCTTGAGAATAAAAATCCGTTTGTGAACCATCTGTAAAGCCATTTAGTTTAACCTCAAAAAGTTCAAGCCCCTGGCCATCCGAATTTTGATTGTATTGCACTTCAATTATGTTTCTTGTTTCTCCAGAAGAATTTTCAAGTTCTCCAACATAAAATGTGTTTGTTACAAATTTCTCTTTGCCGAAAGTAGCAATGTAAGCATACCAAACGATAACACCAAAACACAAAGTTAGAACCAATACGAGCGCAACTATTCCTACAATTTTTCCTTTACTCATAGTTACCTCAAACAACACCTTTTATGAATAATACAAGACCAGCAAGCAAGATTATCAATATAAATATTTTCAAAATTATTTTTATCATAAAAAATGTTTCCTTTTTCGACTTTTAATAAAAAATAAAGGGAAAAGGGGAAGGCCCCCAAGCCCCTTTATTTATTGAACTAATTAATAAAATGCAACATGGCCGTTGTCTGTTCAACAGTTTCGGCACTCTCTTGCAATTTATCTGAAGTGAACCATGTTTGCAATGTTTCAACAAAGGTTGTGCCTTCACAACCACCATAAATCAACACTGCAAGACAGAAAAATGCTGCAAGAACAAGAATAGACAAAACAACATAACCGACAACTTTCAACCATGTAGGTGAGCTATAATTATATCTAGCCATTTATTTTTTATCTCCCTATTTATTTTTTTTCTACCAAAACACATGACTCAGGTTTAGGTGTAATATTTTGACCGTACTGAGCAAGAATATATTTAACTTTTGCCCAATCGCCAAATTTTGCTTTATCATATGTTTCCTTATCAACTTTATAATTCAAACGGGTTCCATTCAAAATACCATCGATTTTATTAAAATCTTCTTCATCACAAGAAACAACGTCCAAATAATATTCTTCAGGTTTAGCATCCCATTTTCGAGTTCCATCAAAACTCTCTCCAGCCTCTCTAGCCTTAACAAATTTCTTTGCAATAATCATTCCAATTTCACGCATAGGTTTATTTTCTAACATTTTTTATTTCCTCACTTTTAATTTTTAAATTTTATAAATTCATCATTAAATCATTGAACAAAAATCAACTTAAACTATTGATTGCGTGCCTATGTATTAGGTAGGACTTACAGTTTTATTAAATTGTACTTTGAAAATGCCGAACGCCAAATAGTGACGACATCGACACTTTTTAATTTTTTGACTATAAAGGGTTGACTTGTTAAAAATCTTTTAGTATAATAATCTTAGAAAGTGATTGGCTC
>CALURS010000094.1 GCA_944323215.1 Candidatus Gastranaerophilales bacterium
AAGGCCTGTTGGTCAAGCGGTCAAGACGCCGCCCTCTCACGGCGGAATCAGGGGTTCGATTCCCCTAGAGGCTACCAGAAAAATTAAGCGAAGAAACATCTTCGCTTTTTGTTTTAGTTTAAGAAACAGAAGGGAATCGAACCCCCTTGGGGTGAGCGGGTTCCCTAAAAATCGCCAGATTTTTAGGGTAGGGTTCCCCTAGAGGCTACCAGAAAAATCAAGCGAAGAAATATCTTCGTTTTTTGTTTTATAATGCCGTTATGGTGATAAGTTCTCTTGTTCTCTCTTCCAAATTGCCTTCAGAAAAAATGTCGCAAAAAATAAACTTTCTTAAAATATCCATAAACTCTGGATCGTTTTCATTTTTTGGCAACTGACCAAATAATTGGTTATAAACTTCTTTGCTTTTTTCAAATCTATTCATTTTTCTCTCCTACACCAATTATAATAAAAAAGAATCATTCAAGCAAATTTATTTGCCTTTAATCCTTCAATTTAAAACAAAAAAACTAGGACTAGGGCTAACCGATTTGAAACTAGTGTAATAGTTTAATCAATGAAAGACACTTTATCATTAATTTGATAAGGTGTCTTTTTTATAGAACTTTTAATTTTATTATTTTTAAAATTTTTGCTAAAAATAGATAATTTTAAAAAAAATATTTGTTATAACATTATCATCTTAAAATAACTTATCAAAAATCTCTGATTTATAGATAAAATCTTTTATATATAGATTATTCTATGATACATTCTACTAAGAAGTATGTTATAATATGGGTACAGGAGAAATTTATGAATAATAAACAATTAGGACAAAAAATAGCCCAGTTGAGAAAACAAAACAATCTTTCTCAAAAAGAATTGGCTGAAAAACTATGTGTTTCTAATAAAACAATAAGCAAATGGGAATGTGGAAATGGTTCACCAGATTTTGAAACAATGCAAAAATTGGCGAATATTTTATCTATCTCTTTAGATGACTTTTCAAAAGCAGAGAAACAATCAATAAAACAAGAAGATAAACAAAGCAAACAAGAAAATGTTGCTAGTAATATAAGTAAAAAGAAAATTGCAATAATTTCAAGTATTATATCTTCGTGCATTGTCTTAATCTTGACTATATTTTTATTATGTTATTTATTTATTCCTAGAAATCCAAATGTCCAAGAATCTAATTTATTTACCATAAATCAAGAGCAATCAGAATTATATTGTTCAGTTGATAACAATAAAGAAATTTTACATTTAAGTAATTCATTAAAACTTCCGCAAAACAATAAATGGAAATTGTATTATGATGTTAATGGGATGGTTGAAATACCTTCAAAAACTGTAAATCTTCAAGTTGGAGATAATATATTCTATATTGTTGTTGAGAATACTGCAGGAGAAACAAAAACTTATAAAACAATTATCAGAAGAAAACCATTGTATGTGGTAACATTTAATACTAATGGTGGAGACCCTATTACTCAACAAATAGTTATGGAAGATAATTTTGCTGAGTTTATAACACCTACTCGTGAGGGATATGTTTTTAGTTGTTGGGATTATGACTTTTCAAAACCTATTACTTCAAATATAACTATAAATGCTAGTTGGATTGCTAATAACCTAGAGATTACATATTGGGCAAATAACGGAACTAGCAGTTCGACTACTCAAAATATTGTTTATGGTACAGAAGTTAGTTTAAAAGATAAAAATGAGTTTACTAAAACAGGATATACTTTATCAAGCTGGAATACAAAAAGTGATGGAACAGGAATAGAGTATCAAGTAAATTATACATTTTACAATTTTAATATACCTCAAAATTTGGAACTTTTTGCCATGTGGTCTCCAACATTGTATAGTATAAATTATTACACCAATAATGGTTATAAAGGGGAAAATCCAGATACTTATTCTATTGAAAGCGAAACAATTATTTTGACTAATGCTAGTAAAGATGGTTATGAATTTATTGGTTGGTATTCTGATAATTCATACAATCATAAAGTAGATACAATAAATGAAGGAAGTTATGGTCATTTAAATTTATTTGCAAAATATTTACCTATAGAATACTCAATAACTTATTATCTTGATGGTGGAACAAACAACAAAAATATTAAAACATATACAATTGAAACTGAAACAATAACTTTAACATCTCCTGAAAAAAATGGTTATGGCTTTATTGGCTGGTATTTAGAAGATACTTTTGAAAATAAAATAGAAGTTGTAGAAAAAGGAAATTATGGTGATTTAAAATTATTTGCTAGATGGGAAAAAATATTTGAAACAACAGCAGATGGAACTTCTATCAAAAATTTAACAATATACGGGAAAACATTGTCGTCGATTTTTATACCCGACACTTTATATGGTAATAGTATAACAGGTATTGAAAAAAATGCATTTTATAACAATAAAAATTTAAAAGAGATAAATATTCCTAATGAAGTTACAATTATTGGTGAAGGTGCTTTTAGAGGATGTTCAAATTTAATAAAAATAACAATACCTGAAAAAATACACACAATAGGAAAAGGTGCTTTTGAAGAATGTGTAAATATGATAGAAATAAATTTTAATGCTACAAATTGTCAAGATTTATCAAATGGAAACGATGTTTTTATAAATGCCGGGATTAATTCTACTGGTATAATTGTAAATTTTGGCTCATCCGTACAAAGAGTTCCTGCCTATCTATTTTCATCAAGACATACAAGCATAACTTCCTCAAGCGATATATTTAATCCTAAAATTTTAGAAATTAATTTTAGAGACAATTCCCATTGTACAACTATTGGCGATTTTGCTTTTTATAATTTATATAATATATCAGAAATAAATTTACCATCATCAATAACAAACATAGGAGAAAATTCATTATGTGCCACTAATTTAGTTAATATAAATGTTCATCATGCTAATAATAGCTTTAGTTCATATAATGGAGTTTTATATACGAAGGACTATTCTACTCTATTGTTTGCTCCTATGGCTAAAACAAATTATACAATACCTTCTTCAGTTAAAATTATTGAAAATAATGCTTTTTATAAATGTTCAAAATTAACAACTATCAATTTTGAACATGGAAGTAATTTAGTGAAAATAGGAGATAATGCATTTAATAAATGTTCAAACCTTTCTGAATTTATTATTCCTAATACAGTACAAACAATAGGAAAAGGTGCTTTTAATGGATGTACAAAATTTACAACAATTACAATACCTCAAAATATTATAAATTTAGGAGATATGGCTTTTGGAAATTGTAACAATTTAAAAGAAATAAATTATAATGCAACTAATTGTAGTGACTGGACTAGTTATGGTAATGGAATATTCTCTGGAGTTGGAACAAATACTGAGGGTGTAATTGTAAATATTGGTGCAAATGTTACAAAAATTCCAGCATATTTGTTTTATATTGACCAATATAGTAATTCTAAAATAGTTAGTATTATTTTTCAACAAAACTCAGTATGCAAAACAATTGGTGAAAGGGCTTTCAATGGATGCAATAATTTAACGGAATTAATATTGCCTAATAGCATAGAAACTATCGAGGAATATGCCTTTGCATTTTGTAGAAACTTAAATAGTATTGTTATTCCTCAAAATGTTGAAATAATAAATAAGGGTACTTTTGCATGTTGTGAAAATCTTAATAACATTTATTTGTGCCATGATAAAGAAACAGCAGATTTGTTAGGAATACTTGAGTCAAATGATAATTTTGTAAATGCAAATAAGTTTTTTTACTCAGTAGAAGAACCATCAGATGAGGGTTATTATTGGTATTTTAGCGATGAAGGTTTAATTGTTGTATGGTAGAAAGAGTAAAAATAAATTTTGATAAAATAATCAGAAATGGATATATAGATGAAATCAAAAATTTTAACGAAACATCAAATAAAGTGTATAATTCATTTCAAAAAAACGAGATAAAAAGAAATTAAAAATACAAGATAAATTTAATGCTATTAGCAAAAATTTACATTCAAGCGAAGAATTAGAAATAAGATATTCAGAATATCAATATGATATTGGACTGCTAGAATTATCAATTTATAGAATTCTAGCATCGCTCTATATTGGACTTTTTTCAATATGGGAATTACAAGTTATAAACTATAATAGAAAGATTAAAAAATATTATAATGAAAAAATGAAAGAGTTTGCTTTTCTTGTTAATACTTTAAAACATGGGAAAGAACAGCTTAATAATAAGGAATCTTCATATCAAAAACTAAAAACAATGAATTCTGATTTTTTAAAATATAACAAAACATTTTCTAATATATACGAAGGAATGTTCTCAGGAATAATTATGAATATTTCAATCAAAAATTTTAATGAATTATGCGATGAAATGATTGATATTTGGAATAATTTAAAATAATGGCAGTTAGGCGTGTGCTTGTCATATACAAGTGTTCTCGCTTCGCTCCAGCACCCCCCTAATAATCTAATTATGTTGTAAAAGGAGCGGTTGCTGGCAAAGTGTAACGCATCACACTTTTGCTTTTTCGTTTTCTTCTCTCTATTTTCCAGTGTAAGCGAATATTCTTTGTTGTCAAGGTCAATGCGAGTGTCTTATAAATCTTAAAATTGTTATTAACACGACAACCTGTGACAACAGCAGAAATATTCGCTTTTTTGACAGTTAAGAGAGTTAAGAGAAAAAAGAAAACATAGGCTGTTTTTTGCCTATGTTTTTCTTAGATTATTCCGCTAGTTTCAAAATTAAGTGAGCAAGCCTAGCTTTTATTTTTAAGCGATAACGCCATTTTTGATTGCTTCATTCTCTTGTGGATCAACAAGCACCGGCATAACAGAACGATATTCTTTGATTCCTGTCCCAGCTGGAATAAGTTTTCCGATGATAACATTTTCCTTGAGTCCCATAAGTTTGTCAACTTTGCCTTTAACTGCAGCATCGGTAAGAGTTCTTGAAGTCTCTTGGAAAGATGCAGCAGAAAGGAAACTTTCAGTTGAAAGAGAAGCTTTTGTGATACCAAGCAAAATTCTTTTAACAGTTGCAGGAACGCCGCCTTCTTGCAAAATGCGTTCATTTTCTTCATCACAACGATAAACATCAACAATCTCGCCTGGCAAAAGGCTTGTGTCGCCAGCAGACTCAACCTTAACTTTCTTGAGCATTTGTCTGATGATGATTTCAACGTGTTTATCATTAACAGCAACACCTTGGCCACGATAAGTTGCAATAACTTGGCTGAGAAGATAGTCTTCAAGACCTTTAACACCCTTCATTCTCAAAAGGTCAGAAGGATTGATTGCACCAGCAGTCAGTTGAGTGCCTGGCTCAACAGTTTCGCCATTCTTGACAAGCACAACTGCAGGTTTTTTAACTTCATAATCTATATCGCCTTCTCTTGAAGCGATTGTGAAATAGAAATATTTTGCATCTTGTTTGATAGTAACCTTTCCGGCAACTTCACTAAGCAAACTTTCACCTTTTGGTTTTCGTGCTTCGAAAATTTCTTCAACTCTTGGAAGACCTTGTGTAATATCAAGCGCAGAAGCAACACCGCCAGAGTGGAAAGTTCTCATTGTAAGCTGAGTTCCAGGTTCGCCGATTGATTGAGCAGCAATAATCCCAACAGCTTCACCAACCGTAACAAGATTTTTTCCACTCAAATCTCTGCCATAGCATTTTGCACAAACACCATGTTTGCATCTGCAAGTAAGATTTGATCTGATTTGGACTTTTTTGATGCCCGCTGCTGCAATCTCTTCAGCTTGCTTGAGTGAAATCATTTCGTTTGCTTCAACAATAACTTCGTTTGTGTTTGGATTTACAATTTGATCAACTGCAACTCTGCCATAAATGCGTTCTGACAAAGATTCTTGAACGGATCCGTCAACCACAAGATCGCTGACCCAAACACCCTTGACTTTTTCACCAAGTTCAGCAAAGCAGTCTTCTGTTGTAACAACAACATCTTGAGAAATATCGACAAGTCTTCTTGTCAAATAACCTGAGTCCGCCGTTTTGAGTGCTGTATCAGTAAGACCCTTTCTGATACCACGAGCAGACAGGAAATATTCTATTGGAGAAAGACCTTTTCTGAAAGAAGATTTGATAGGAATATCAATTTTTTCACCAGAAGCGGTTGTTTTGATTCCGACCATACCGCAGACAGAATTGATTTGCTCTTTTGAACCACGGGCTCCTGACAAGCACATAAGTTTGAAAGCATTTTGATCATCAAGGAAACTGAACACCTCTTTTTCAATTTGAGATTTTGCTTTTTCCCAAATGTCAATGTTTGCACGCAACTTTTCGTCATTTGTGATAAGTCCACGCCTAAGCAATTTTTCATTTTCAAGAGTTTCTGCTTCTGCCTCTTTAATGATTTCCTTCTTTGCAGGTGGCTCTTCAATGTCAAACGCATTCACAGTGATTGCGCTGAGTGTTGAATATTTATAGCCCATGTCTTTGATTTTATCAACCAATATAGAGCACTCTGTGGTTCCAAGTTTGTCATAAGCCTTAGCAAAAATCTTTGCAAGGTCTTTTTTATACATAATTCTGTTGAATTCAAGTTCGCAATAGTTTTCTTCCTTGCTTCTATCAACAAATCCAAGATTTTGTGGAATTTGCTCGTTAAAAAGCAACCTGCCCACAGAAGTGTCAACTATTTTTGAATATTCTTTGCCATCGACAGTCGCTTTAAGTCTAACTTTGATTGGAGCTTGAATATGAACATTGCCTGTTTGATAAGCCATGATAGCCTCTTCTTTTGATGAGAAGATTGATCCTTCTCCTTTTGCACCAGGCTTAAGCATTGTAAGATAAGCACATCCCAAAACAATGTCCTGAGAAGGAGTGATGATAGGTTCTCCGTCAGAAAGCTTCAAAAGGTTGTTTGAGGCAAGCATTAAAGTTCTAGCTTCACTTCTTGCATCAAGTGAAAGAGGAACATGCACAGCCATCTGGTCTCCGTCGAAGTCAGCGTTGAAAGCTGAGCAGACAGAAGGATGCAATTTGATTGCCCTTCCTTCAACAAGCACTGGCTCGAATGCTTGAACAGAAAGTCTGTGAAGTGTTGGAGCACGGTTCAAGAACACTGGGTGATCCTTGATAACATCATCCAAAATGTCCCAAACAACTGGTTTTTCTTTATCAATCATGCGTTTTGCAGCTTTGATATTGTGAGATTTGTTCAATGCAACAAGTTTGTGGATGATGAAAGGCTTGAAAAGTTCAAGAGCCATTTCTTTTGGAAGACCACATTGATACATTTTAAGTTCTGGTCCAACAAC
>CALURS010000095.1 GCA_944323215.1 Candidatus Gastranaerophilales bacterium
TGTACTTATCGGTGCATCAATGCAAAAACAAAATATTCTAAAATCCGAAGCCGATAGACTCAAAGAGTTTAAAAAACAAGTATTGCTTGATAATCCGAATATTAAACCAGACCTTCTTGAAACGAAAGCAAGAACTATGCTTGAGTTGTCTAAAATCGCACAAGAAAATACTAATATAAATACAAATAAAATTCCAAACCTTGCACCGGATAATATAGATGAGCTCAATTCAATATATAAAACTAATGATGACGCAAGCATTAGCCAACAAATTTATGAAAATAGTACTCAATCCGCTATAACTATACCAAAAATAAAAAATAAAGACGATTTAGCAGAGTTTATTCACAATAGTTCAAACACCCTAAATCCTAACTTGAGAGTTGATAAAGCTCAAATTTCAGAATTACTGAAAAATTATACCCAAGAAGACATCAATAGCTTGGTCAGCATAATTCATTATCTTAAAACAATTTCCAATGATAATAAAGAATTTAACACTAATATTAGTACAATAATACCTTCTATCCTTGAAATTAAAAATACTAATCAAAATATTAATCTTCAATTTTTTGAAAAAATCGTTAATGAAAAAAGCGACGTTAATAACATCATTGATTGCCAAATATATGATAGATTAAGTGTCACTTTTAAATACGAAAGAGAAATTAAAAAATTCTTAGACTTAAGGAACAAAACAGACAATCCGATTCTAAATATTGATAATGTTTTGTTTTTTGCAGTACATTTTAAAAATCAACCGCCGGAATTCTTTGAAGCCTTTACTAAAATCCTTAACAAAAAAGATGAAAATGGTAATTTTATTATTAATAAAAATACTTTTATCAACTCGCCTATGAGTTATATTTTACTAAGTAATAATCCCCAATATATTACACCGGAAATTATTGATTTTATGGCTAAAGATTTCGTTGTAGCTAATTCCTTTGACAAAACTCCGGGGAACGGTTATGCCGTAATTGAAAACTTAATAAAACAAAAGAAAGATCTGACTCCGGAAGAATTACTTAAAAAAGCTAACGAAATTACAGCAGATCCTAGAATTCACGATAGTGACTTAATTGAGATTGCAAATAATAACAGTAATGCAAAAATTAATGACTTACTTTTTGATATCCAGAGTTCAAGAAACAATATAAACGATAATAATATTAGCGGATTAGTATCTCACGTTCTTACAAACATTAAAAACGAAAATAATGCTAATGAGATAATTAGTAAACTTTCTCAACTTCAAAGAATTATTGATGTGTACCACACCGCTGCAGGAAATTATACCTATATAGGCAGTTCAAATAACAGCAGCTATAATTTTGAGCTCATTAAATTCTTAGAAAAGAATAATCCTAATCTTGCTAAAAAATTATTATCTTCTCCTAATTTATTACAAAAAATATTCAATTCTCCAAAATATGATGATCTGATTGCTGATTTTACAAATGAAAGTAAAATTAACAGAATAAGAGAATATATTAAAGACTTCCCCGACAGTAAACTCAGTGAATATTTCTACAATGAGTATTACCTGAAAAAGACTAATATTCCTAATGATGTTAAACTAAGACTTGAAGTCATAAACGAAAAATTCAAAGTAAAAATATTTCTCCCCGTAAACTGCAATAAAGCTGAAAAAACTTTAGATTACACAACAAAAGAATTGTCTGAGTGGGAAAGAGTTGGCGGAAAAGACTTTAAACAACCCCCTGCACTTGATTTTTCAACAGCTAAAACAGACTATTATGATGAACAAAGTGCCTACGGGCAAAGTAAATCCGCCGGTTTTTCAGAAGGTAACAGTGGTGCGGTATCCATTAACGGAATTGATCTTACTGATGTTCAATATACAATAAGACATGAAATAATGCACTCTAATGACAAAGGAAATCTATTATCACAAAGCGAATTGGATAAAATTTTTGCGTATAAAACGAACAATAAAGGAGAATCCGTAATTGATTTTCCAAATTGTGCATACAGAGATGAGTTTCTGAGAGCAGGAGTTGAGCCTACACATATAGAATACGCTTACAATAATACCAAAGAATTTATCGCTGTTGCAGCAGAAGGTGATATGAGCAAATACTCACCCGAATTTAAAGAGCTACTTGTAAAAATGGGTATGCCTAAGTGGGCTCTAGATATGGAATGCTTTAATCCGAATATTCTACGCCAAGCAAACTATGTTAAAAACATAGAAAAACAAAAAAACAACGTAAATATTGTTGAAGAATTTTATCACGATAGGCTATTTAATAATTCTAATAGTGTAAACAAAATTAATAAACATATTAATGAGTTAACTGAAATATTAAAAAATGCAAACCTTGATATTAATAAGCATTTTGACAAAGAACTGTTTTTAGTGAAATTAGAAGATACTTCTGATAAATTTAATGAAATTTTAGAAGACAACTTCAAAATTCTGCTTAAAAATATTAAAAAATTAGAAAAACCAAAAGAAAAAGAAACAGAAATTAAACTTGCGATATCAATTTTAACTAATCCAAATGAATATAAAAAACTAAAAGATTGTGCAACACGACTTGGTGAACAAACCCTAGCAAGTTCTAAAAATAATTCTCACCTTTTGGCTACCTTATTTGAATCTAACGATGAGCCAATCTCGGCAGGAAGAAGCGGGGCTTGGATTATGTCAGGCAGCCCATACGGAAATATGAGCGGCCGCGGCAAATCAATTGACTCGATTGAAAGTAAATTAGTTAAAGAAGTTCTTGATCTCGGAGTAAAAGACCTAAAAGACGAAACTCTTATTCCGTTCGTAAGAGATGCTTACGGGTTTAGAGTTATCCCGACAGAAAACCAAAGATCATCGATCAATGTCAAAGAGTTAGCAGAAAATGCAGCACAAGTTCATAAAGATAATTTTGGTACTAATTCTAAAATTTCACTTGAAGTCGCAATGAATGATTTCTATGAAAACGGATTTGACGGTGATATCTGGAAACAATTATCCGATAATCAAAAGCTTGCCGTTAGAGATATTGCAATAGAAAACAGAAGTAATGCTTTTGTGAATAAGTTAATTGAATTAATAAATAACGGAGATGTCGAGATACTAAAAATAAGTAATTATTCAACCTCTCTAGATGGTAAACTTCCATACTTTACAGAAAATCAACTTTATCAAATAAGTGATACAGTTGAAAAGAAAACAGGCAAAAAACTTGTCATCCAAAGCTATGACGGAGATTTTATTAAAAAAGCCTCAACTAGAGATAGCGGCTACACAGCAGGACAAATGAATTTGAAAATTAAAGGAAGTAATGAACTTATAGAAGGTCAATTCAGAGATACCGAAATAGATGTATTTGCTGAACTTGAACATATTCCATACGATATTAGCGAAAACAAGCTAACAGTGAGAGGTGAAAAATATAATGACTTAAGAAATATCTTATCAAACCTTGATACGGATGGTGCAAAACTATATGAAAAATACAGAAGCGATGTTTACACTTATTACAGACTAAAAGCTCTTGGTGTAAAAAATTGTCAAAAACCGGATATTGCAAAAATGTTTCTTCTTGAAGAAATGCAAGGGAAAAAACTCTTTAAAGATGGAGTAAGCTTTAGCTCTCCGCAAGATAAAATAAGACAAATTCAACTCCTGTCAGAAAAAGGGTTAAAGGAATTGCACGACTCTTGATAAAATGAGTAAACATGAGTAAAATAGACAGAAAGGTATAAAATTATGGATGTAAAAAAAATTAATAATACTCCAGATAGCAAAATTAACTCACAAGGGGTAAAAATGAATTCAAAAAAATCTGTTACGATTGCGGAAAAAGTGGAAAATGCACTCGGAAATCTATTTAAGAGAGCAGAGAGGGAAGTTCCGGAAAACATGGATTTTTCTCCGGTAAAAGAGCTTATTGAATCCGAGTCAGGACAATATATTGTTAAAATAATTGCAGACCCTGTTAATATCAAAAATTCAAGAAGAATAGTTCTATCTACCGGACTCTCCGATAGTGATTACTCCCTAAGTGTTGCTCTTGCAAAAGGAAGTAAATCTGAAATATTAGAGACGCTATCAAACAAAAATTTTAGCAACGTTGTTATAGATAACATTAGACATTTGAAAGAAGAACTGAAATATAAATAAAGCAGTACAAAATTAACGAGTGTAACAAATAAAAAATCCATATTCTTGTATGGATTTTTTATTTGTACTATAATCAAAATATAGCCAGATATGAAAGAGGGGAATTAGGGATGACACAGAGCAGTTATGATGCAAGTAATATAAGAGTTTTAGAAGGCTTGGAAGCAGTAAGGATGCGTCCTGGAATGTACATAGGATCAACATCTCAAAGAGGCTTGCACCACTGTATTTATGAAATTGTAGATAACTCGATTGACGAAAGTTTGGCAGGCTACTGTACAGAAATTCATGTAACAATACATAAAGACAACAGCGTAACAGTAGAAGATAACGGTCGTGGTATCCCTGTTGATATAAAGCCGGAAACCGGTAAATCAGCGTTAGAAATAGTTCACACAGTTCTTCACGCAGGAGGCAAATTCGGTGATGGAGGGTACAAAGTGTCTGGCGGTTTGCATGGCGTAGGTGCTTCTGTCGTAAACGCTTTATCTGAAAAAATGGTTGTTGAGGTTGCAAGAGACGGTTATGTATGGCACCAAGAATACTTGAGAGGTGAACCGACAGGACCTGTTGAAAAAATTAAACCAAGTACTAAAACAGGTACTAAATCAACGTTTTGGTTAGATCCTGAAATTTTTACTGAAACAACCGAAATCGACAGAGATATTGTTGCAACAAGATTTAGAGAAATGGCATTTCTTAACAAAGGTCTAAAAATAATAATGCACGATGATGTTTCTGGCGAAGAACAAGTTTTCCATTATGAAGGCGGAATCGGCAGTTATGTGACCTTCTTAAACAAAAATAAAACCGTATTATTTGATGAACCAATCTACATCGATAAAATGGTTGATAAAATGAAGGTTGAAATAGCTATGCAATATACAGATGCTTATAATGATTGCATCTTGTCGTTTGCTAATAATATAAATACGCACCATGGCGGAACCCACTTAACAGGTTTTAGGAACGGTATTACGCGTGTTTTAAATGATTATGCAAGAAAAAATAATATCCTTAAAGATTCTGAACAAAACCTTTCAGGTGACGATGTAAGAGAAGGATTGACGGCAATTGTAAGTGTAAAAATTGAGAACCCTGAATTTGAGGGGCAAACAAAAGAAAAATTGGGTAACCAAGAGGCAATGGGTGCCGTTCAGGATACTATTAGAGAAAAATTACAAGAATGGCTTGAATTCAACCCTAAACTTGCAAAAACTATAATCGAAAAGACACTTCAAGCTCAAAGAGCAAGAGAAGCAGCAAGACGTGCAAGAGAACTTACAAGAAGAAAATCTGCACTTGAAACATCAACGCTTCCAGGCAAACTCGCAGACTGTTCAAACAGAGAACCTGAAAAATGTGAAATCTTCCTTGTAGAGGGTGATTCTGCTGGAGGTTCCGCTAAGCAGGGTAGAAACAGAATGTTTCAAGCTATTCTTCCTTTAAGAGGTAAAATTCTTAATGTTGAAAGAGCAAGACTTGATAAAATTTATGGCAATAACGAAATTCAATCAATGGTTCAGGCGTTTGGCATAAATATTAGTAAAAATGAAGATGAAATAAATCTTGATAAATTAAGATATCATAAGATAATTATTATGACAGATGCTGATGTTGATGGAGCTCATATTAGAACTCTTTTATTAACATTCTTCTTCAGATATGCAAAACCATTAATTGATAACGGGTATGTATATATTGCACAACCACCTCTATTCAAAATAACAACGGGTAAAACATCTGAATATCTATATGATGAGCACGCCCTAGATAAGATGCTTAAGGAAAGAGGTATAAAATCTTTAAGCCTTTCTGATAAAACTAAAACAAAAGTTAAATCAGGCGATGAATTATTAACTCTATTGCATAATATGTCAACATATTATCATTCATACAATAACCCAATACTTAATATTATACCTGCGGTTGTTTTAAGAGGATTGATAAGATCGAATGTAAAAGCTGAGGATTTTGAAGATCAAGCTAAAATGAATGAAATTCTTGCATATCTTGATCACTACATAAAAGACCACGCTGAAAACTACGGAATTACTGAAGCTAAAAATTACAGAGTTGAGTTAAAGTATGTTCCTGAAGTTTCAAAATACGCAATAGTATTGCATACAACAGATGATGATTTTGTTTTAATTACTTCAAATATTATAAAGAGTAATGAATACAAAAGATTATCAAATTCTTATCCGTTAATTAGAGATTTCTTGATAGAAGAAGAAAAAATCTTAATATTGGAAACAGATAGTGAACAAATCGAAATAAAATCATTTGAGCAGTTACAAAAGATTGTAGATGATAGAGGTCAGAAAGGTTTAACAATCCAAAGATTTAAAGGTTTGGGCGAAATGATGCCGCAACAATTGTGGGAAACAACAATGGATCCAGAAACAAGAACATTATTGAAAGTAAGTATAGAAGATGCAATGATGTGTGATCAATTGTTTGATATCCTAATGGGTGACAAAGTAGAGCCAAGGCGAGATTTCATTGAAGCTAATGCTGTATATGCAACAAACATAGATACATAAAGTAGAACCAGAAAGAAAGAAGGTTATATATAATGAAACAAGAACTAATATTTCTTGGGCCGCCTGCTTGTGGAAAAGGGACTCAAACAGAAAAACTGGCAAAATACTTAAATTTACCACATATAGATACAGGTTCTCTATTAAGAGCAGAGATAAAAAAAACAAACCCCAGAGGGTAAACTTGCAGATAGTTTTATATCAAAAGGGCAACTTGTACCTGTTGAACTGGTTGGAAAAATTATAGGATTAAGGCTTGAACAGGAGGATTGCCAAAACGGATTTATACTTGATGGGTATCCAAGAAGTATTGAACAAGCGGAAATTCTTGAAGATATAAAGAAGAAAATAAATGCCAATAATGAAGCTGATTTTAGAGCAATTTATTTTGATGTAAATAAAGATGTGTTATTGTCACGAATCGTTAATCGTCGTTCTTGTCCTAAATGCGGAACGATATATAATATAAAATATCATCCTCCTAAGGTTGAAGGAATATGCGATGAGTGTGGCACTGAACTTGTTCAAAGAGCAGATGATACAGAGGATATTGCTAAAAGGAGATTTGAAACATACTT
>CALURS010000096.1 GCA_944323215.1 Candidatus Gastranaerophilales bacterium
AGAAATTCTCTTTAAAATGTTTATCCTACAAACCCACATTATATTTGAAATTTTACATTAAAAAAGAGACCTTAATTGGTCTCTTTTTATAAATGGTGGAGGCTAGGAGATTCGAACTCCTGACCCTCTGCGTGCAAAACAGATGCTCTACCAACTGAGCTAAGCCCCCATTTCGGTCTATTCATATTTCAGCTTCTCAGGTCAAGATTCCCTGCCTTTTTATTATATTATGCTGATTTTTTTTTGTAAAGCCCATTTTTTAATTTTGTGTATTTGGTGCGTAAAATTTCTTAATGGAAAACTTTTTCTGGTATTACAACATTCTCGTCTATTCTTCCGATTCCTCTTAAATCGTCTCCGTATAATAGCATTATTAATTCGCCCGTATTGTATTCGTTAAATTCTTTGCCAAGACTTATTTTCATTCCGTTTTTTATTAGCTCGTTTTCTTTATCATTCAGTATTTTTTGTTTGTATTTCATAATATCTTGTGGGGAAATAAGTGCTTTTTCTACTTGCTCCTTTGTTAAGCCTTCTAATTTTATTGATGTGTCTATTCTAAAATCTCCGGCTTTAGTTCTTACAAGTTTGGTTAAATACCCCCCAACTCCGCATTTTTCACCTAAATCATTTGCGATTGAACGTATATATGTACCCTTTGAACATTCTATTTCAAGTGTACATTCTTGGGTCTCTTCGTTAAAATCAATTAATTCTATTTTTTCTATTGTTACTTTTCTTGTAGGAATCTTGATTTCTTCCCCAGCTCTTGCATATTCATATAACTTTTTACCTTTTATTTTTATTGCAGAATATATTGGAGGGGTTTGCTCTATCTCTCCCTTGAACGCATCTAAATATTTTAAAATGGTCCCCTTTGTGATTTTATCATCACTTTGGGCTACAATTTCACCATCTCTGTCATAGGTTGTTGTTTTTGCCCCGAATTTTACGACTCCGCAATAGGCTTTATTATCTGATAAATACTCTATTAATCTTGTTGCTTTGCCTATACATATTGGTAAAACTCCTTCTGCAAACGGGTCTAATGTTCCGGTATGACCTATTTGCTTTATTCCTGTAATTTTACGTAACTTAGCTACTACATCGTGTGATGTCATTCCCTGGGGTTTGTGTATATTTAAAAATCCAAACACTAAATCTCACCTTTTGAGATTTTATCGATTAACTCTGTTACTTTAGAACCCTTTTCAAGACCGTCGCTATATACAAATTTTATCTCAGGTGTTAACCTCAAACGGATTCTTTTGCCTACTTCATAACGAACTCTTGAAGTATTTTTTTCTATTATCTCTCGGTCTTTTTCCACTTGTTCCGGACTCCCTAAGACACTGTATATAACTTTTGCATAAGAATTGTCGTGTGATACCTCTATGTCGACTATTGAAACAACTCCCGATAATCCGCGAATTTCCTTCCTTATAATATCTGAGATGTCTCTCATTAATTCTTTTCTTACACGTTCATTCCTTAGTGTCATAATTTTTCCCTTTTTGTGAATTCTATTTGATATTATAAACTTGTTCTTTCTACTTCTTCAGTTGTAGAAACTTCTATAATGTCGCCAACTTCGATATCATTCCATTTTGCAAAAGAAATACCGCATTCAAAGCCTTGTGCAACTTCTTTAACATCATCTTTGAAACGTTTAAGTTGGTCAATTGCCCCTTTAAATATCTGTTGACCGTTTCTAATAAGTACTGCACTTTTAGCTCTGATAATCTTACCTTCTGTAACATAACATCCGGCAATTCTTGTCGTTTTTCCAATAGTGAATATTTGACGAACTTCCGCTTTTCCTAATGCAACTTCTTTTACTTCAGGTTCAAGAAGTGAAATCATTGTTTTTTCAATGTCTTCAAGAATTTGATAAATAATATCATATTTCTTGATTGTAACACCTTCTCTTTCAGCTGCAGCAAGTGCATTAGCATCTTCTTTTACCGTAAATCCTAATATAAGTGCTCCAGATGCTGATGCTAGCATTACATCGGCTTCTGAAATATCGCCAACTCCAACGTGTATAATCTTAGTGATAATTTCTTTTGACTCAAGTTGCGCAATCGCTTGAGAAACCGCTTCTGCTGCACCAAAAGTGTTGGCTTTTATAATAAGGTTAAGTTGTGGTATATCGCCTTCTTGGTTTTGTACAGCTTCCTTTCTTATATGTGCAGGTAACATTGTGTCAAGACGTTTGTTGCGTTCTTTTTCTTTACGTTTTTCAACAATTGATTTCATCTCTTTTTCGTTTTGAACTACTTCAAAATAGTCTCCTGCCTGTGGTACCTCTGTTAAACCAAGCACTTCAACGGGGGTAGATGGCTCAGCTTTTGTGATTCTTTCACCTGAATCTGATAATAGTGCTCTAACACGTCCGCAAGCTGTTCCAACTACAATACAGTTCCCTGTTCTTAGTGTTCCGTTTTGAACTAATAATGTTGCAACAGGACCCTTCCCTTTATCTAAGTCAGCTTCGATTACAACTCCACTTGCTTCTGCCTTTGGATTTGCTTTTAAATCCAATACATCAGCTAGTAATAAGATATATTCAAGTAATTCGTCAATACCTTGACCTTGAAGTGCTGAAACTTTTACTGCAATCGTATCTCCGCCCCATTCTTCCGGAACCAAGCCGTGTTCGGTTAGTTGTTGTAATACTTTCCCGGGATCTGCTCCTGGCTTATCTATCTTGTTTACAGCAACAATTATTGGAACATCTGCTGCTTTAGCATGGTTTATTGCTTCTATTGTTTGAGGCATTATACCATCATCTGCTGCTACGACTAATATTGCTATATCAGTTGCTTTTGCTCCCCTTGCACGCATTTCCGTAAATGCTTCGTGCCCAGGTGTGTCAACAAATACAATTTTCTTTTCTTTTTTATTATCTAAGTAGACCGTATATGCACCAATTGATTGGGTTATTCCTCCAACTTCGGTCGCTACAATCTTATGTTTTGATGCTCTAATACTATCCAGTAATGTTGTTTTACCGTGGTCTACGTGTCCCATAATACTTACTACTGGAGCTCGTTTCTTTAATAATTTTTTATCGACTTCACTTAGTGCTTTGTTCTTTTCTTCTTTTTCTAATTCTTCTTCCATATAAGCATCTAAGTCTTCGTCTAATATTTCCAGACCATATTCTGTACAAACTTTTTTTATAACTTCTACATCAATTAGTTGGTTAACTGTTGCCATTATTCCTTGGAACATTAAAAATTTGACTATTTCAGCAGGTGTTTTTTGTATCTTTTCTGCTAACTCATTTATCGTCATTGCTTGGTTTACTACTATTTGTTTAACTTCTGCTACTTCATTCTCTTTATGAACTTTTTTCTTATGTTTGTGTGCAGCAGTTTTTTCTAATGAGATTCTTTCTTGTTCCTCTTGTTTTGAATTGTAATCTTTTTCTTTTTTCTTATTTTCTTTTTTCTTTGAAAAACCTTTGTTGTCGTAGATCTCTTGTGGAATTATACGCCTTTCAACAAGCTTTTTCTCTTGGATAGAATCTCTTTTTAATGCTTTTTTATCTCCATCATTATTGGAGCTATTATGCCGTTCTACCTTTTCGATAAGTGGTTTTTGCGGATTCTTTCTGACAATTTCTATTCGGCTTGTTTTTTTAGTCGGATATTCTATCTTTGTATGCTCAACTTTTAAAGTCTTTTTCTCTGGTATATTTTCTTGAGCTTTAACCTCTGTTTCCGCTTTCTCTATTTTAGGCGGTTCTTTTTTCTTCACAATTTCGATTAGAGGTTTATTTGATTTTTGTTCTGTATTATGGTTTGTATTGTGTTCTTTAGACTGATTTTGTTCAACTTCTATTCCTTCAGACGGTTCAGAGCTTTTTGTCTTTTTTACAACAAATGCTTTGGGCTTTTTAGCAGGTATTCCGCTCTTTGCTCCTAAATACTCTTTTAAACGTCTTATTTGTTGAGGAGTTACCACATTGGAATGCGACTTAACAGTGATAGATATTTCGGCAAATTTTTCTATCACTTCTTTACTTGTCATTCCTAGTTCTTTTGCTAATTCACTTACTCTGGTATTCTCCATTATTAAATAATCCTTTCAATTCTTGTGAAGTCTTCAAGGCTTTATTTAATTTATTTTTCTTAAAAGATTTCACTATACACATTTGATTATAACAAAGATATGCTGATCTGCCAAATGTCTTAGAATCAGGTGATATTACTACTTTACCTGTTTTATATTCTTTTGTCAGTTTGAGCATTTTATCTGCTTCTTCAAGTTTGCCACAACCAACACATTTTCGCAACATTTATACGCCTTCCGCTAATTTTTCCAGCTTTAATTTTTGGTCATATTCTGTTAAAAGGTTAATAAGTTCATCTAAATCACCTTCTATTACTGTCCAGACATTTAAGTTATGGTTGATTCTATGATCAGTTAATCGTCCTTGCGGAAAGTTGTAGGTTCTTATTCGTTCACTTCTGTCACCTGTACCTACCTGTGAACGTCTTAAATCAGTTATTTCTTTTGTTTGTTTTTGTAATTCTAGGTCATATAATTTTGCTTTTAGAATTTCTAATGCTCTTTCCTTGTTTTGTAGTTGTGAGCGTTCTTCTGTGCAGAAAATCATTATTCCGGTTGGTTTGTGAAAGACTCTTACTGCTGTTTCAACTTTGTTAACGTTTTGTCCGCCTGCTCCTCCAGAACGTGCTGTAGAAATTTCACAATCATTTAAGTTAAGATTTACCTCTACGTCTGTTACTTCCGGCATAACTGCCACTGTAGCGGTTGATGTGTGAACTCGTCCTTGTGATTCTGTTTCTGGAACCCGCTGTACTCTATGAACACCTGATTCGTACTTTAGTTTTGAATATATACTGTCGCCTTTCATTGATATAATTACTTCCGATACTCCGCCGGCTTCGCACTCATTTTTTGATAGTATTTGTGTTTGCCAGCCTTGTTTATCTGCGTACTTTATATACATCCTCATCAAATCGCCTGCAAAAATATTCGCTTCATCGCCTCCGGCTCCGCCTCTGATTTCTAGCATGATATCTTTATCATCCATTGGATCTCTTGGAAGTAGCAGAATTTTCATTTTTTCTTCATATTCAGTTATTTTCTTTTCATTTTCCTCTATTTCTGCTTTCATAAAGGATTTCATTTCTGGGTCATTTTCGGCAAACATTATTTCTTTTGCTTCTTCTATATCTTTGGTTGCTTTTTGCCATTGGTAATATAATTCGACGGTTTCTTCCATTGATTTGCGTTGCTTTGATAAATCTCTAAATTTGTTATAATCTGCTATAACATTTGGATCCATTAGAGTTTCACCAAGCTCTATATATTTTTTTTCTATTTGCTTTATCTTGTCTAACATATCCTGCATAATTTTGTCCTCATTTCTTTAATTTTATTATAACAGAAACAGATTGAGCGTAAATAAATCATAAAATTATTAATAAAAAAGCGGAACTTTTGTTCCGCTTATATGTTATAACCTGAGAGTATCAAATTATTTTAACTTTTTATTAATTAGTTTTTTAAGATCGGCAACTTCTTTTCTCAGTGCTTTGATTTCTTTATCCTGAGCCTTAAGTTGTTGCTCTTGATTATTAACACGAATCATAAGCTCGTTTATTTTTAAGCTGTTTGAAGAAACAACGTTAATGTTTTCAACTAATTGCTCGGCAAGTTTTTTAATTTTTGCATCAAGTTCCTTGAGAGCATTAATCATAGTATAGAACATATCTTCGTGTCTGATTTGCAAGAATCCGTTCTCGTCTTTAGATACAGCATTAGGGAAGATTTTTTGTAAATCTTGAGCTATAACCCCAACGTGAGGAGTCTTTAAGTCATCCTTTTTGAAGGTGTAATTATATACTTTTAGTTTGTTAATTTTATCCATTGCATCAAGATTTTCGCCGATTATGTCTTTTAGACGTTTGTCGGATCTATATGGGCTAAGATATCCAGAGGCATTGTCACGGTTATCGTGATACAAAACGTTATCGTCTCCAACTGGTTCAAGAACCCTTACCATAGGTATTGTGCTTGAATACCTAAAGGCTAAGAATAATGTTGAACCACCAACTGACCTTATATATGATTCATTTGAACCAATATAAGCACATTTGCCGACAACAACATTGCCTGGAATATATACAGTCGTTGATTCGGTGCCAAGTACGATTTGGTTGCTTGTTGTTGTTGATGCTTTAGTACCAATTGCAACTGAGTTATTAGTTGCGTAAGACTGATCTCCAAGGGCTATAGAGCTTGTTCCCCAGGCATAAGCTTGATTTCCTATTGCTACTGAACGGTCTCCGTAAGCTTTTGCACCAGAACCAATTGCAATAGTTTGGCCATAATAGCTATTACTATTTGGTCCTATTGCTATTGAGTTAGGCCAAAATGATAATGCTTTTTCTCCTATTGCTATTGAACTTTTCCCAACTGCGTTACTATTATACCCTAATGCTGTGGAATCAGAACCATTAGCATTTGCCAGATACCCATATGATGAAGCATAGTATCCTGCATTTGCTTTATAGCCTATTGCTGTTGCAAAATACGCTTGTGCCGTAGCGGAGGTACCTATAGCTGTTGAGTACATATATGGAACATTTGCTTGATATCCTATTGCTATTGAATCAGTGCCCTGTGCTTTAGATGAATGACCTAGGGCAATTGAATTAATTGATGCTGTTGTCGCGTTGTTCCCTAGTGCAATGGAATAAGTCCCAGCAGAGTAACTCGCATTACCTATGGCAATACTGTCATTACCACCTACTATCTTTGCGCCTCTTCCTATAGCTATACTATTATGCTTTAAGCAAGAACTTGAGTTGCCTATAGCTATTGAGTAGTTTGCATTATCTATTTTGGCACTTGGTCCAATCGCTATAGATGATTCACCAGTGTTAGTATTAGCACTGTAACCAATTGCTATTGAGTTTGCCTTCTGTACATTAGCGCCTGCGCCAATTGAAATTGTATAGTCGCCTTGTGTTTTCGTGTTATTACCGAGTGCTAAAGCGGAATCTCCTGCTGCTTGCGTATTTTGACCAATAGCTATAGAGCCGTCATCACCTGTAGTTGGAATATTTGCTTTTTCTCCTATTGCAATTGAAGCCCAAGATAATGCTCTTGCCGTATTACCAATGGCTACGCTGTATTCACCTTCAACATAAGAGTTGTTCCCAATGGAAACACTATTACTTACACCATCTATA
>CALURS010000097.1 GCA_944323215.1 Candidatus Gastranaerophilales bacterium
AGTATGGGTCGTATTTGTCCTTTTTGTAGTTCCTGCGATAGTGTTTCATCATACCGTTCACCACTTGCCACAACTTTTCTTCAACTATCGGCGGAATTACATCGGTGAAAATCTCACCGCCAAACTTTTCTATGCCCATATATCTTTGGTTGTGTAGCATTTTAGAAATCGCATTGCCGTTCCACTTTTTGCCAGTTGACGTTCTTGAACCCTGTGCGTTTAAGTGGTCTGCAATTTCGGTCGCCTTCTCGCCTACCGCATATTTATTAAACGCCTGCCGAACAAACTCTGCGTGCTCTTCATCAATTTTCCATTTCTTATCTTCAACCTTATAGCCGTATGTAACCTGCCCACCTGTGTAATAGCCCTTAATCAAACTTTCACGAACTCCACGCTTGACCTTTTGGCTGAGCTCGGCAGAATAATATTCCGCCATACCTTCAAGAACGCTTTCCATCAAAATTCCACTGGCATCGTCCGACATGTTTTCTCTGGCCGACCGCACTCGTATCCCATTTTTCTTAAGTTTCATTTTGTAGTTTGCACTGTCATACCTGTTCCTCGCAAACCTGTCCAGCTGATATACCAGCACATACTCAAACTCTTTTTTCTTGCTGTCCTCAATCATCTGCAAAAAGGCAGGTCTTCTGTCGGTTGTCCCTGAAAGTGCCTATCGATATACTCGTGAACAACCACATAATCATTTCTCTCGGCATACTCGTGACACACTCGAAGTTGCCCCTCAATTGACTGCTCCGTTGGCTGTCACTAGAATATCTAGCATAAATTACAATTTTCTTCATCTTTACTCCTATAATTTGTTTTTCTATTTTTTTGAGTATCTTTCATCACAAACACATACCACAAACTTTTTCATAAGTCCAGCACAAACCTGGAAGTTTTTTAGTTTATTTTTCTTTTGGCTTTTGATATGAAAACACACTCCTCGGCGTCATTCTTTTTATATTCTCGCCACGCCTTAGGCCTACCAATAATTTATCCACCAATCTTGAAACCGCCTCGGTGTAGACCTCTTCGTCAATCTCTATCTTTGGCTCATTTAACACCTTCTTTGAAACTCTAACAATCACGATTGTATTGTTTAACTTTTGTCCATTCATAATTATTCTCCTCATTACAATTAGAGAGGCAATGAGTTAAATAATTTTTATTTTAAAAAGTTCTATTTTTATTTGTTCAATTGGGGTCCCAAAAGTATTACCTGCTAAGCCTTCGGGTTAATGAAAAGCCAACTTGAGATTAAAAAAATTTCATAAGTTTAAAATTTTAACCGCTAATTGTCTTGCTTAAAGCGAAAGTGGGTTTCCCACTTTTCGGCTAAACGTAGGTGGCGCAAAGTGCGTCAGTGCAATTAGGTGGTGCGTCAAAATATGCCCTTATTTTCTTGACTTTTTGGCATATTTTCAGCACTTTGAGTCACCTCTTTTCCTGCTTCAATAATTTTAACAATCAATTTACCTATTTTCTCCAATTTCAAGCCTGAACTAACAACCTCTTGCTTACTTTACTCTATACCCATAACTCGCCCCAATTTTCTTAAAACACCCTTATCCTTTACACTTTCCTCGCCACTCATAATGCTTGTCAAACACCGCCCATTTTCGCCGCCACCTCCTCTTTTATCTGTTTTATCAAAACCTTAATTAAAGATTTGCATTAATCCCCTTGCCAACCTCAACATTAAACTTAAATTTTTGCCCACTAACTTATTTTTCGCACTGCTAATTACTTACCATATTTTTTGATAAACACACCGTCCGTTTTGTTATTCAAATAAAGTCAAAACTAACAAACTTTTTTAACTCAAATAAAAAATGCCCCTCTATATAAGGCACTCTTGTTGCGTAAAAATTACCCAATTTCTAGCAAATTCTACCCCTTTTATACACCCCCGCCACCATTATTCAATATAATTTTTAACTACTCAAAACCTATCAAACCCTTATTTTATAAGTCTTTTCACCATCCCCATAAATTTATTTCAACTTTTTATTCCCGCCGCCCCTCTTTCCCGCATTTTGTTGCACAAAAAAGGGCCACACCTCACAGTGTGACCAATCACTTTTCCTTTTTCTTTTATCTCAAAAAGAGAGGCAATGATTTCTTATTTAATCTCTAAACGATCTCTTAAATCACTTAATAATTCGCCATTATATTTGAAATATCTTGGACCAGCGACATGTCCATCTTTACCTAACTTTAAAAGCATTTTTGCCAATGCTGTTAAAGACATTATTTCACCATTATATTCTACCTTTTTATCATCAGCCACGATAGCAACTTTCGATTCATCGCGAGCAAATGTGATTTTTGAACCAACTGGAATATTACATTTCTTAAATGTAAATGGAGATGCTTTTTCTTGTGCTTCAATCTTTACTGTTTTAGCAAGACTTTCTTCCGCCTTTTCTATATCGGATTGCCCTATCTTCTTTAACTTATCCTGAGTTCCGTGAATTTCTGCCATAGCCTCAAATAAACCATATGAATCTTCAGCTGACATAGCATAAAATTCCCTTACCCTTTTCTTACCATTTATATTTTCTCTAGATCTTAAATCTGGGTTTAGTTTATCAATAATTGAATGGATTTTCATGTCTGTTAATCTAACATTAACTTCATATGTTGCGAATATTCTAAATCCGAATGGAGTACATTCACTTCTATTGAGTTGATTAACTCTCTGTTCAACATTACCAGCATAAACCAATCTTAACCCATTCAGGAAAAGAAGGATTAGTTAAAATATAGATATACCCTTTTTCTTCTGTCATACAACGCTCCTCGTGATTATTATATCATAAATAGAAAAATAAAAAAACACTTTTGAAATTACTTACAAAACATTTTTATAAGAGTTAAAACACATTTAACACTTGGAGGGCTTATGAAAAATGAAACTCTTATAGAATTTATTAAAGAAAAATATTACGAACAAAAAATGTCAGCTGAATATGAACTTCAACTAACAAAAATTGTGGAACTTGAAAAGAAATTCACCAAAGATTTTTCAAAAGATAAGTGGCGTGAATACTTTAACCTTGACCTTGCAATAGGAGAACTGCATTCTATTGAAATTGAACAGGTAATTGGGTTTATTATAAATATCTTATATAATTAAATTATTTTATATCTATAAAGCTAATTTGGAGGTCTCTTAAAGATTTCACCTCTCTTTCATGAACTTTATCACCTTTTTCTTTTTCGCCAAGCAAGAGTTTGGATGTTTTAACGTGGTTGAGGCAATTCTTTTTTACAGATTCTTTACTGTAATTTGCATAACAATAAATACAACCATGTCTACAAGTATTATATTGTCCTATATCAATACTTTCTACACATCCACAAGAAGCTCTTTGATTTTTATCCTTAGATGCCTTTATTTTACAACCAATTATTTCAGATATTAAGTTTGGGTCAATACAACATGATTTTTTTATTCCCAAATCAAGCAAGTCAATATCTTCACTACATGTTCTTAATTCGATTTTATTTTTATCTGCTATTATTTTTAATTTTTTAGAAATTTCAGTCATTAAATTATTAGGTATCTCTTGGATCTCTAATTTTGATAAATTATTTTTTATTTTATCATAGATATCTAAGAAACTAAACACACATGCATTTGTATAATTTTTTAATTTAGTTGCAATATACTCAAACTTGTCAGTATGCCAATCAATATTATATTTGGGGGTTATAACAATTGGATCATATCTCCATATAACTCTTTCTTTGCCATATTTTTTGGCTAAAAATATGAAATTTTCTAATCTTACATCTAAATCTGGCAAATAAGGTTCCATATCTTTTTCATATGCATTTATAGTATATTGGAAGTAAAATTTATATTTTCTATCAATTTCATCTAAATATTTAAACATTGGTTGTGGATTTTTACTCCAAAAAACAATGCAATCTACAACATCTGGAGTTAGACTAATTTGACTTATACTATGATAGTTCATTGGGTTTCTTACCCAAACAACTTCTTCTCTTAAACGGCTAATAAACCAATCGCTATAAAACGCTGGAATATCTGTTCTTCGACTAACACTTAATATCATAACCACTACCTCATTACTTTTATCTGCGAATGTAATTCACAAAAGATTCTATTTTTTGAAACAATCTTTGCCCGTTTCACTTCTATGAATTCTCCTCTATTTATATCTATTGGATTGTATCTTAACGACATTATCATTTTTTTAGGAATTTCAAACCAAATATCTTTTCTCTCACTAAAAGAACCGTCACAAATTTTAAGAGAAATCTTTGATTCTTTATTTGACGATGAAAGAATAAACGCCTTAAAAGAAATATCTTGCCCAATATAATCGTCAATATCATTTAATAAAATCTTATTTTTAAAGAATTTGTATTTTTTCAATTCATCATTCCTCAATACTGCATATTCAAAATAATGATAAAGTTTTATGGTTTTAAATTCCTCTAAATCTTTTAGTTCTTTTATTATCCTGGATTTTCCAATATAATTTTTAGCAGATGCAAATTGTTTGCAATAATCAGCATCACAGCAACAAGGACTAAATGAATTAAAAGATAATTTTTTTAATTTCTGTTTAATTGCTTTTAAATAATTTACAACACTTTCATCTGCTGGCTCTATAAAAATTATTGATGAATGTTTATCTAAATTATTCAAATATAAATCAATTAAATTATTTATAGCTTTTTGAGATATTTTTTCGTTTCGATTTAACATATTACTTTCTATTATTAAATCATATTTATTATCTTTTATTTCAATATAATTATTTAAATCATTATGAAGCCATGTTATATCTATATTTAAGTTTGTTGGAAGAGTAACCTTATACCTTTCAAATATTTTATTAAATATATCAATAAATTCTTTTTCCTTTTCAATTAAACAAAAACTAATCACAAAATTTGTTTCTAAATTATCTATTGCTAGCATTTTAAAAAATTCAATCATACCAAATGTGCAAGATCCAGGGCCTGCACCAAGTTCCAAAATTTTAAATCTTTCATGTATTAAATTGTATTTCAATAGATCTATTAATGGTTGCCAAACTTTATAAAAATTTACAGGCAAATAATAAAGTGTATACTCTTTATGATTTTGCTTATAACTAGTTTCTCCTTCACTATAAAATAAATTTGCTATTCTTTTTGCTAGGGCAGTTTTATCTTGAATTTCTCGCAATTTTTTTACGCCAAACAAATTTATAATAGACTCCTCTATTTCTTTTGGAATTTCAGGTTGATTTTCATAGGTTTGAATTATTTTATCAAATTTCATCTTCTATCCTTTTTATTAATGTTTGAGATTTATTATAACACATATCATTACTTGGAATAGTTTTTAAAACTTTTAATGCGCGTTCTTTTTCTCCTTGTAAATAATATAAAACTCCTTCTTCATAAATCATATAACTTTTTGCCTTATAAAAATTTTTATGGCATTCATCGTATTGATTTAAAAAGTGTAAATTTATAGCCTTTATTAGTTTAACAAAATCTGGAAATAAAAATTTTTCTTTTCCAACTCTTTCCTTTGCTAACTTTAAAACCTTTTCTACATATTCGTTAGAGTTCTTAAAGAAATCAATGTATTTTTCTTCCTTCTCTCCTTTTAAAATGTAAACCAATCCTTTTAATTGTTCTATCTGTGATAATCTATAATAAATATCGAAATAACTTGGTTTATCTTGTAAATTTATTCTTTTATTATTTTCATTGTACCCACGTAATTCAATTATTTTATTTAAGTGTGACTCAATTTCTAAAATGTTTTCTAACCTTTCTTTTTTAAATAAATAATCCTTAATTGGTTTTTCGAAAATTTTATTATCAACATATGCATCATAATAACATAAATAATTTTCTAAATTAAACTTTGAATAACCAAACAAGGCTCCTATATATTCTTTTTTATATTTTTTTTGTTTATCCTCAGACAACGAATCATAATCACTAATTAGTTGTGAATAGCTGTCGACAATTTCATTTGCTTTTTTTATCCAACTTTCACCACCTTGCCACTTTATTAATTCAAAATTCAACTCTCTTAACTTTGTATATCTATATAATTCCTTAAATTTTTCATTGGATTTTTTTATAAGTTCCTGATAAATTGATTCTGCTTTTTCATAATAACCCTTTCTATTATTCTTTTCACTCATAAAAACGACATAATAATGGTAAGCAAGAATACTTTTGTGAACACAACTATTTGGCTCTAATTCAATACACCTGTTTATAATTTTAAAAAAATATTTTTCAAATTTCTCTTTTGCATTTTTGTCTAACTTTTTATAGCCTGGCTCTGTAATTTTTGATAACGCATATGATAATTCATTTAAACAAAAAGGATTATCCCAAAACTCATGATTTTCAATACTCTGCTCATTTGGAAAGTTATCCACAATTTCTTGCCATTTATGTCTTGATTTAAGGTCTACTATAACATCCATGAAGGCTTTATATTTTACTCCACTAACATTTTCTTTAATATCCATATAAGTTTGGTAATCTTTTATTAAAACAACAAATGGCGGCAACTTATCCTTTTTCTTTATCCCTTGTTTGTAAAGATATAAAAAACTTCTTTTTCTAATATTCTCACAATTTTCTGACAGATTTTCTATATTTTCATAAAAAATTTTTATTTGCTTATCATCAATATAAAATTGCTTACATTTACAAATCTTTGAAGAAAGATCCCTATCCTCTTTTTTTATTGAACATAACAAAATTTCTTCTATATCATCTTTTTTTATATCTTTAATTTCGGGGAATGAATCCAAAATATTTTGTAAGAAATCTGCCTTACAAAGATAATATTCTCTATCTTGTTTGATACAACTGCTATCATACACTATTAAAAACATATAATATCTCCTTAGACTCATTATAGCATATATTATATAAAAAATATCGATTTTTCAATAGTATATTAATTTTTGCATAAAAAAGGCCACACCTCGCAGTGTGACTTCCACTTCCCTTTTCTTATATCTCAAAAAGAGAGGCAATGAGTTTTCTTAATATTGTCAAATGACTTGCAATAACTTTCAAACGGAGTTAAAACACA
>CALURS010000098.1 GCA_944323215.1 Candidatus Gastranaerophilales bacterium
TTATTTTTGATAAAAATACTCTTGGACGGGCAGAATTCAATCCGGATTTTTTTATAGCTATTTTAAACTCTTCCGCTGCATTTGCATAATCACCTGACAAGCCAAGAAAATACCCTGTGTAAATATGCGCATTCGCATTATCAGGAGATAAAACAAGAGCCGTTCGGCATTGTTCTATTGCCCCGTTAAGAGTAATCTGCCCCTTCTCATAAAGCAAACTCGCAAGCCTATAATACGCTTCCGGTATCGCAGGATTTAATTTTATAGTATCAACATACAGTGATATAGCATTTTCTAAATCTCTATCCTGCTGCTTTATCAAATATTTTTCGTGATATTTTCTAGCCTTCTCTAGGGTTATTATAGCATCTTGCTCTTTTTCAACGGGGTTTACCAATACTTGTTCAGACATAATAGCTCCATAAATACTGTTTCAAATACCCCTTCGGCTAAAAAAAATATATCTTTAACAACTTAAAATATTTATCATTCATATAGAGGATACCTCAATTTTTCTGACCAGCTTTAATCCTTTTATATCAATGTTTTATAAGAAAATTATTTGTAACAAAAAATTAAACATTGTAATATTTCTTTAAAAAAACTTTATTATTTTACCTGTTTAAAATAGTATGTTAATATAGTAGAAAAAGTATATAGATAATTTAAAGGGGAAATCGTGGACAATTTAGGACCAGATATTTTCGGAAGAAAAGATAGTACAAACGCATCAAATAGTGCGTACAGTATGAATACATCAAATTCAACAGAATATAGTGCAACACCAGCACCAGGCATTAGCCCTGCAAAGATTAAAGTAATCGGTGTAGGCGGCGGCGGTGGAAACGCTGTTAACAGAATGATTAAAAGCGGTTTGACAGGTGTTGAATTCTGGCTTATGAATACTGACCTTCAAGTTTTACAGTATTCTCAAGCTAAAAATAAAATTCAATTAGGTGCAAAATTGACAAACGGACTTGGTGCCGGTGGAGAGCCTCAAGTTGGTGAAAAAGCCGCTGAAGAAGCTCAACAAGAAATTACTCAAGCAATAGAAGGTGCTGATATGGTATTCGTTACTGCTGGTATGGGCGGTGGCACAGGTACAGGAGCGGCTCCTATCGTTGCTAAAATTGCAAAAGATTTAGGCATTCTTACTATTGCTGTTGTTACTAAGCCTTTCTCTTTTGAAGGTAAAAGAAGACAAAATCAAGCTCAACAAGGACTTGAAAAACTTAAAGAATCCGTTGATGCGCTTATCGTTATTCCTAACGATAAACTCCTTGATGTTGTTGATAGACGTGTATCTCTCCAAGAATCATTCATCGTTGTCGATGAAGTGTTATTAAGAGGTGTTCAAGGTATCTCTGACATAATCACAATTCCTGGACTTATCAACGTTGACTTTGCAGATGTTAAAAGTGTTATGCAAGCTTCCGGTTCAGCTCTTATGGGTATCGGTCGCGGTACCGGTGAAGGCAGAGCTATTGAAGCTGCTAAAATTGCTATTAACTCTCAACTCCTTGAAACTTCTATTAACGGAGCAAGCGGTGTTATCGTTAACATTACAGGCGGACCGGATATGACTCTCCACGAAGTTACTGATGCTACTAACATTATTAACGATGCTGTTCTTGATGATGCTAGAGTTATCATTGGGGCCGTTGTTGATGATAATATTCAAGGCGAAATACAAATTACTGTTATTGCTACCGGATTTGAACTTAAATCTCAAAATTCTATTGAAGAAAGAGTTGAAAATCGTTCAATAAGTGCTGCAGAATTCTTCTCAGGAGCTTTCAATAATAATAACAACTCTCAAGCGCCTAAGATGCCTTCTATGCCATCTTTCTCTGATATTCAAATCCCTGATTTCTTAAAAAAATAACATGTAGATTTCTTTAGACTATATACTTTGAAAAAACGGGTAATTACTAATTACCCGTTTTTCTATAACAAAAAATTTAACAACTCTTCATTTTTAAGTATGTGACCATCTTTCCGCCATAGTTTTTTGATTGAAGAATTTCAAAATCTGAAAAATCTAATTCTATACTGTGCTCAACAACAGCAACATCAAATGAAGGCAACTTTTTAAGTACACTATCATATATTCCACTCAAATATGGCGGATCTATGTAAATGACATCATATTTATCAGCTAGGCGGTCTAATACTTTTATGCTGTCTCCTAAAATTATTTTTGCGTTAAGATTGAGTTTTTGATAATTAGACTTTATTACAGTAAAAACAGATTTATTTTTTTCAACGGCAGTAACCTCAGAAAAGCCCCTGCTTAAAGCCTCTAGCCCCATTATTCCGGAGCCTGCAAATAAATCTAAGAAGCTCCTGTTTTCAAAACTTCCAAGCTGTGAATACAAGACATTAAAAACACTCATCCTAACTTTTGATAATGTCGGACGAACTAGAGAACTTTCAGGAGCCTTTAAAACTCGACCGTTAAATTTACCTCCTGTTATATTCATGAGCCTAAATCCAATTTTGCTATTTTTATATCAAATACACTCTCTATATCTATACCGTTTAATATCGAAGTTATTAAATCATTCGGATTGAATTTATCTTGCATCCTATTAACCAAGCCTAGAATTTTGGCATCAGAATATTCCTCAATTAGCCTTGGGATTGAAGTAATCTTTGCAGAATCTGAATACTCTGGAATATTATTGATTATAGCACCTCTAACATTAACACCTTTTTCCTTTGCAAGATTTAATATTAATAATGCATTATTAACAGCATTTTGGGATGGCGTTATAACCAAAAGCATTGGAACCTTAAGCATTCTTAACATATCCATTGTTGTATATTCCGGAGTTAAAGGACTCATTATACCGTTTGAGCCATCTAATATTGAGCAGTCATATTTTTCAATAATTGATTTATACTCGTGTAAAATTAATTCTAAATCTATATATTCATGCTCTTTTTCTGCTGCAATAAGCGGCTCACAATCGGATTTAAAAAGATATGTAAAATAAGTTTCAATATAAGGATCAATAGTTTTAACATAAGTTAAATCAGGCGACTGCATAAAGCCTTTAATCTCAATTCCGGAAGTCTGTATCGGCTTATACACGCACGTTGAATAATCCAAGCTCTGCATTGTTGCCGCCAAGCCTGCAGTGATAAAAGTTTTTCCTGCCTTCAATTCTGTCGATGCAATATACAAACTTAACATACAAAAATTTTAACACGAATTTTAAAAATATTTAACTTATTTGAAATTTTATGGTAAAATAAAAACGTAGTCCTAGGAAGATAATATAATGAGCTATAAAATTTTATCAAAAAAAGAGTTATGCAAAAATCAATATGAGCTAACTATACAAGCACCCTATGTAGTAAGGAATGCTAAAGCCGGTCAATTTATAATCTTGCGTGTTGAAGAAAACGGAGAAAGAATTCCTTTAACAATCGCTGATGTCAATAAGGAAAAAGGAGAATTAACTATTGTATTTATGGCGGTTGGCTATTCAACAAAAAAATTGGCGCTTTTGGAACCCGGTGACGAGTTAGTTGACTTGGTTGGTCCACTTGGAACACCTACTCATATCAAAAAATATGGAACTGTTGTTTGTGTTGCTGGAGGATATGGTGCCGCACCTTGTTATCTTATTTCTAAAGCTTTTAAAGATGCCGGGAATAAAGTTTATATGATTATGGGTGCAAGAACTAAAGATTTGATTTTCTGGCAAGATAAAATGAAAACAGCTTGTAATGAACTTTTTATAACAACCAATGACGGATCTTTAGGGGAACAAGGATTTGTAACTGGAGTTTTAGACAGACTTATTAAACAAGAAAAAATAGATTATGTAATAGCCGTTGGTCCAATGCCTATGATGAAGGCTGTTGCAGATCTAACAAGAGATAAAAACATATATACTGAAGCTAGCATGAATCCTATTATGGTTGATGGAACAGGGATGTGCGGAGCTTGCAGGCTGACCGTTGGCGGGAAAGTAAAATTTGCTTGTGTTGACGGACCGGATTTTGATGCCCATCAAATTGATTTTGATGAAGTTATTAACAGATCTTCTATCTATAAAGATAGTGAACGTAAACGTGATGAAAATTGTAATTTATTAAACAGGAGAGTATAAATTATGTCAGGTGAAAGACAAGTTAGCTTATGTCCGTTAATGAGTGTTGGCTCACAGGTAGAAATCGTTTGTATGCAAGAAAATTGTGCTTGGTATCTTAAAAATTATAAACTTTGTGCCGTATACATGTTAGCATACAATTCTATGCTAGATGTTCAAGCAAAACAAGCTGCAAAGAAAGCTCAACAACAACAAAAAGGATAAATTATGACTAATACAGTTGTTATTGGTGCCCAATGGGGAGATGAAGGTAAAGCTAAGATTACTGATATTCTTGCCGGTAATTCTGATTTTATTATCAGATATCAAGGAGGTTGTAACGCCGGACATACGGTTGTTGCTAATGATATTACTTATAAGTTCCATCTTGTACCTTCAGGGATTCTATATAATGACAAGATTTGTATGATTGGTGCAGGTACTGTCGTATATCCTGATGCATTTAAAGCTGAAATTGATGAACTTAAATCTCAAGGAGTTGATTTGAGCGGATTAAAAATCCATCCGCTTGCATCAATCACTATGCCTTACCATATTGAAATTGACGGCTATCAAGAAAATACAGCTACAAAAGGGAAAATAGGAACTACTAAAAAGGGTATTGGTCCCACATACACTGATAAATCGGCTCGTATTGGTTTAAAAATCCAAGACTTATATAACCTTGATACACTTTCTGAAAAATTAGATATTATTCTACCTATTAAAAATAAAATGCTATCTAAAGTTTACGGATTAGAAGAATATTCAAAGGAATGTGTAATCGAGTTATGCAAAAAATATGCAGAAATTTTTGCACCTTATGTTTGTTTTGATTGGCAAAAACTACTTGAGGAACACAAAAATGATAAGATTCTTTTTGAAGGTGCACAAGGTGTTATGCTTGATATAGATTGGGGAACCTATCCTTTCGTAACAAGTTCAAACCCAATCGGTGGCGGAGCTTCTGTTGGTAGCGGCTTTGGACCCAAATTGATTGATGATGTTATTGGTGTTGCCAAGGCATACGTTACAAGAGTGGGAGAAGGACCATTTGTAACCGAGCTAAAAGACGAACTTGGAAGTAAAATTCAACAAATAGGTCACGAATTCGGGGTAACAACTGGCAGACCTAGACGATGCGGTTGGTTTGATGCCGTTACTATGAAATATGCTGTTCAAGTTGGCGGAGTTACTAAAGTTGCACTTACTAAGTTGGATGTTTTTGATAGTTTTGATGAAATTAAAGTTTGCATAGCTTACAAAAATACAAAAACCGGTAAGATTACAGAATATTATCCTACCGACGTATTTACACACAAAGACTATGAACCTGTATATGAAACATTGCAAGGTTGGAAACAGAATATTACAGGTATTAAAAATTATGATAGCCTACCTGAAAATACAAAAAAATATATAGCTCGACTTGAAGAGCTTATTGGTGCACCTGTTTCTATTGTCAGTGTTGGACCTGATAGGCTTCAAACAATTTTCAGATAATTTACGAGGTTTTAGTGAAAAAAAGAGTTATTGCATATCTCCACTCACACTGGGATAGAGAATGGTATCGAGAATTCGAAATATTTAGAATGAGACTTTTAAGAGTTTTTGATGAGATTCTCGAGGCTCTTAATAAAAACTTAATTCCTTCTTTCTATTTTGATGGACAAGTTGTTGCTCTCTTGGATTACTTAAAAATAAGACCCGAAAAAGAAGAAAATATCAGAGAACTGATTAAAAAGAAAAAACTCTTCATAGGACCTTTTTATTGTCTTATAGATGAATTTTTAACAAGCGAAACTTTATTTCGCAAAAATCTGGAATACGGTCTAAATATTGCTCAAGAATTTGGCTGCACCGATTTTACAGGCTATCTACCCGACACATTCGGGCATTCGGCAGGGGTTATTAAAATCTTAAAAGATTACAAAATTAATGAATGCCTTGTCTGGAGAGGATGTAAAGACTTGCCCTCGGAATTTATATGGCAGGATGAAAACGGCACGGAAATAAACGCCATTAATCTTATCAGAGGATATTTTATGGATATTTTTTCGGCTGATTTAGGTATTGAAAAAAAAGCTGAATTTTTAAAAAATAATCTTGATAAAATAGCTAGAAAATCCTCAAATACTCTATTATTACCAATTGGAGCAGATCATTTGGGTATTCAAAAAAATATTCAAGACCAAATTGATTCTGTTAATGAGTACCTTGATGAATACCACATAGAACTGGGGTCAGTTTTTGACTATATTAATGCCATTAAAAACAACTATAAAACAAAATTTCAAGGAGAATTAAGAGATAATACTCTAACCTTTACATTAGAAGGCTCTTATTCTTCAAGAGCTGATTTAAAAAGGTTAAATATTATTTGTTCTCATGAACTTAGTCGAGCAGAAAAACTTGTTAATTTTTATAACTCCAATGTTAAATATGATAAATTACTTGAATACAGTTATAAACTTTTACTACAAAACCAAGCTCATGACAGCATTTGCGGATGTTCAACAGATGACACACATCAAGAAAATTTAATTCGTTATAAAAAAATTCTACAAATTACTAGGACCATAATTTCAGAAATAAAATTTAGAAAAAAGCTCTCTGGAAAGATTGTAAACCTAAGTAATAAAAGCTTTAGCGGTGTAATTAAACTTGAAAAATACAAACCGTTAAAAAGTGATATCAAATACAAAAAAAGAAAAGGTTTCCCTGATTACCTGTTAAATGATACTAATAGAATTCCAATTACCGAAGATCACCAAAATATCTATACCATACTTGAGTATGTACAGGACGTTCCATCAGCAAATGAAAACAAAATACTGCCAGCTCAATATACTCCCATAAAAGCTACAGATAAACAAATAAAAGGACTGGTCGAAATCAAAGTTGGCAAATCAATAAATTTCTCGTCAAATAATAAAACTGTAAAAATCGTACTAAAAGATTTTAAAGACACCG